>NZ_JBQJIM010000015.1:0-265558 GCF_052078295.1 Crossiella sp. CA198 | reverse complement strand
GATGAGCGGCCCCTGCAACACAAACCGCCGCCCGGCCAACCCAACGTGACGGGGGCCGCTCATCGGGGTGTGGTTGGCTGGCGGAAGGCCGTACGGAGAACACGCGAGCCCTCGGAGCCACGCTGGATCAGGCCCCGGCAACCCAAACCCCGCCCCGCAACCCGCTCGCCCGGGTGTTGACCTGCCCCACCCCTCCGGTGGTCTGCCCGGCCGGCGAGGCCATCCCTTTTTGATCTTCAGCTCGTATCCTGAAGAGACAAGAGCCGAAGATCAAGAGCGGTGCCCAACCGCAGCTGCCCACGGCGTCCCACAACGGCCAACACACCGCCCATAACGGCCAACACACCCCCGGGGGACGTGGCTCGGCCCCGCACCCTGGTGGGGGTGCGGGGCCGAGGGGGTTTAGCTAGCTAGCCGGGGTGCGGGTCAGGCGCCGCCGGAGAGCTTCTCGCGGAGGGCAGCGAGCTGTTCGTCGCTGGCCAGGGTGCCGCTGGACTCGCCGCCCGAGCTGTAGTTGCCGCCGCCGCTGGCTGCGGGGGCGCCGCCCTCGGCCGGGCCCGCGGCCGCGGCTTCGGCGTCGGCCTCGGAGGCCTTGACGACCTGCTTGATGTGGGCGTCGAAGCGGGTACGCGCCTCGGCGTACTGCTTCTCCCACTCCTCGCGCTGCTTGTCGAAGCCCTCAAGCCAGTCCTGGGTCTCCGGGTCGAAGCCTTCGGGGTAGATGTAGTTGCCCTCGGCGTCGTACTCGGCGGCCATGCCGTACTGGGTCGGGTCGAACTCGGACTCCGCGGTGAAGCCCTCGTTCGCCTGCTTCAGCGACAGCGAGATCCGGCGGCGGTCCAGGTCGATGTCGATGACCTTGACCATGACGTCGTCGCCGACCTGGACGACCTGCTCCGGGATCTCCACGTGGCGCTCGGCCAGCTCGGAGATGTGGACCAGGCCCTCGATGCCCTCGTCCACCCGGACGAACGCGCCGAACGGAACCAGCTTGGTGACCTTGCCCGGCACGATCTGGCCGATCGCGTGGGTCCGGGCGAACTGGCGCCACGGGTCTTCCTGGGTCGCCTTCAGCGACAGGGAGACGCGCTCGCGCTCCATGTCGACGTCGAGGACCTCGACGGTGACTTCCTGGCCGACCTCGACAACCTCGGACGGGTGGTCGATGTGCTTCCAGGACAGCTCGGAGACGTGCACCAGGCCGTCCACGCCGCCAAGGTCGACGAAGGCGCCGAAGTTGACGATCGAGGACACGACGCCCTTGCGGACCTGGCCCTTCTGCAGCTGGTTGAGGAACTCGCTGCGGACCTCGGACTGGGTCTGCTCCAGCCAGGCGCGACGGGACAGGACCACGTTGTTGCGGTTCTTGTCCAGCTCGATGATCTTGGCTTCGAGCTCGCGGCCGACGTAGGGCTGGAGGTCGCGCACGCGGCGCATCTCGACCAGGGAGGCGGGCAGGAAGCCACGCAGCCCGATGTCGAGGATGAGCCCACCCTTGACCACCTCGATGACGGTGCCCTTGACCGGCTCGTCCTTCTCCTTGAGCGCCTCGATGGTGCCCCACGCGCGCTCGTACTGGGCGCGCTTCTTGGAGAGGATCAGCCGGCCTTCCTTGTCCTCCTTCTGGAGAACGAGGGCCTCGACGTGATCGCCGACAGTGACAACCTCGGCGGGGTCGACGTCGTGCTTGATCGACAACTCGCGCGAGGGGATGACGCCCTCGGTCTTGTAGCCGATATCGAGAAGCACCTCGTCACGGTCGACCTTGACGATGGTGCCTTCGACGATGTCGCCATCGTTGAAGTACTTGATGGTGAGATCGATGGCGGCGAGGAAGTCCTCCGCCGTCCCGATGTCGTTGATGGCGACCTGCGCGGCCGCGGCGGGAACGGTGGTGGTGTCGGTGGACATTAGGTGGGTTGCTCCGGTACGGATTGGGTGTCGATACGGACTGAAGTTGTGGGTGAAGCTAGCGCCGGGCGGCGCGGCTCCAGCCAACGCAGCCGACGAGGAGATCCACAACAATGCCGGTTCCGGGCAGAGCGCACCTATAGCGCGTTCAGTATCGTACGCACCCTCTCGATCGCCGGGCAAACCCGGTGGGGTGTCTCTAGCCAGAAGGAGCAGCCGTGGCCGCGCCAGCGGAGGACCGCCACGCCACCGCCGAACGGGTGCTCGGCACCTCGCAGGTGGTCAAACGCCGGGTGGGCGCCGCCGAGTCGCGGGTGGCCAGCCGGGTCTGGTGGGATGCCGACGCCGACGACTACCAGGCAGAACACGCGGATTTCCTGGGTGCCGCGGAGTTCGTCTGGTGCCCGGAGGGCCTGCTGGAACGCGATCTCGGACTGCTCGGCGAGGTCAAGGGTCAGCGCATTCTGGAGATGGGCTGCGGGATGGCCGCCTGCGCCCGCTGGCTGGCCGCCCAGGGCGCGCTCGCGGTCGGCCTGGACGTCTCCGCCGGCATGCTGCGGCACGCCAGGCAGGCCGGCCTGGACTGCGGCACCCCGGTGCCGCTGGTGCAGGCCAGCGGGGACCAGTTGCCCTTCGCAGGCAACGCCTTCGACACGGTGTGCAGCGCGTTCGGCGCGGTCCCGTTCGTCGCCGATCTCGGCCTGCTGCTGCGCGAGGTGCACCGGGTGCTCAAGCCGGGCGGCCGCTGGGTCTTCGCGGTCACCCACCCGATGCGCTGGATCTTCCCTGACGACCCCGGCGAGGCCGGGCTGACCGCGATGCAGTCCTACTTCGACCGCACCCCGTACCTGGAGGTCGACGAGGACGGCAACCCGACCTACGTCGAGCACCACCGCACCCTGGGCGACTACATCCGCGAGCTGAACCTGGCCGGGCTGGTCCTGGAAGAGCTGCTCGAACCGGAATGGCCCGAGGGGCACACCCGCGAATGGGGCCAGTGGAGCCCGTTGCGCGGTGAACTCTTCCCCGGCACGGCGATCTTCTGCTGCCACAAGGCCGGGCAATGACGCTGGTCGGCGACCTGCTCGCCGCCCAGACCGCGCACTTCGCCGGTCTGGACCCACTGCTGCCCGTCGCCGCCGGACTCGCCAGGGGGGACGCGGTCAGCGCCGCGCTGCCCGACGGCGGCCGGGTGGCCGGGATGGTCACCTTCACCGAGTACCCGCCCGGCTCGGCCAGCCGGCTGTGGTCGGCGGCCCGGGTCTGGGAGCTGGTGCCGGTGCTCGGCGGCGCGGGCGGGGCGGGCATGGACGCGCTGCTGCGGGCCTGGCAGCACCGGATGGCCGGGCAGGCCGACTTCGACCCGGACTCGGCCTGCGTGCTCAACTGGCCCAGCCGCGATGTCACCGCCACCCGCGCGCTGCTCGACCACGGCCTGGTCCCGCTGTCCGTGCTGGCCGTGCGCGAACGCCTCGGCGCCACCGCGCGCCGCCCCGGTCCGCTGACCGTGCGCCGGGCCCGCACCGCGGACCTGGACGCCGCGGTCGAACTGTCCATGCTGGAACTGGAGTACTCGGCGCTGGTCGGCTCGGCGACGATCCGCCCGGACGCGGCGGCACTCAAACGGGAGGCCCTGGCGACCCGGCTGCGCTCGGGTGATCCGGTGTGGCTGGCCGAGCACGACGGCGTGGTGCTGGGCCTGGCCGAATGCGGCTGGACCGATTCGGGACCGCACACCGCGGCGGCGGCCCGGCTGCCGCACGGGCGGTGGGGCTACGTGAACTGCGTGTCAGTGCTGCCAGGGGCCCGCGGTTCGGGTGTGGGGCAGCTGCTGATGGCCACCGCGCACGCGGAGTTCGAGCGGGCCGGGGTGGCCGGGAGCTACCTCTACTTCAACCCGCCGAACCCGCTGTCCTCGGTGTTCTGGGCCCGGCAGGGCTACCGGCCACTGTGGACTATGTGGGAGATCCGGCCCGCCGGCGCGCTGCGGTAGCGGCCCAGTGCGCCTTGTGGAAGATCGGTTCCTGGGCGTAGATGTCGATCTCCAGCTGGTCGGGCGATCCGCCCCCGCCGCGCAGCAACGGGGTGAGCGAGGACAGCAGCGCGAAGCCGTCGCGGTGGATGTCCCGGTGGGTGGCGACCGCCTCGCCAGCCTCGCTGAACACGTCGCCGACCTGGTGCAGGCTCCACGCGGGAGCGGTGATCAGCAGGGTTTCGGCGTGCTCGGACAGCACGAGCCGCCGGTCCGCGGTCCAGTCCCTTGACCAGCGGTCCGGATCGGGCCGGGCCGCCGGGGTGACAGCGGTCTGCCGGGCAGCCTGGGTCGCGCGGCGGCGGGTGCTCGTGCGCAGCTCGGGCCAGGCGGAGGCGCGCAGGCCCGCGTCCCGGCGGGCGATGAGCAGGTCCTTCGGGCGGTGGCCGTGAAACCAGAACCAGTCGTGCTCGGGCAGCGGGTTGGCGCGCAGGGGGACGTGCACGGCGCTGTGCGGGCTGATCGCGGCCAGCCGGAACAGCGCGCCCAGGCGCAGCAGGTCGGCCCGAGAGCCGGTGATCTTGCCGTAGCCGGTCAGGAACGGCGAGCGCAGCCACGTGTGGCGGAGTGCGGCGACCGGGATGAGGATCCGGTGCAACGGCCCGTGCCGCCGCACGGGGTGGGAGATGACCGGAAGCCGCACACCGGCAGCTTTGCCGGTAGGCGGGGCCGGGTCCAGGGGTTTTCCCGGCGGGGCGGGCGGTAAGAGCGCTCTGCGCGGTGTGTCCGGGTTGCGCGGGCCGCGGTCGACGGGCAAAATTTGAACTGACCGGTCAGTTCAAAGAATTGGTAAAGAACCAGCGAGGAGAACGCGGTGGAGATCCTGGCCAGGGAAGTCGGCGTGAACGGCGCGCACGGGCCGTTGCTGCGACCGACGACCCTGCGGGTGCGGGCCGGACAGGTCGCACTGGTCGCCGGAGAACCCGGCACCGGGCACACCCCCCTCGCGCTGATGCTGGCCGGGCGGATGGCGCCGTCGGCCGGCGAGGTCACCGTGGACGGGCAGGCCAGCCCGGCGGTGCTGCGCAAGCTGGTGGCCGTGGTGGACGCGCCGGGGGTGACCGAACCCGAGGACGCGCTGCCGCTCAAGACCGTGGTCGGCGAGGAGCTGTCCTTCGCCGGCAAGCCGGCCGGCCGGGCCGCGGTGCGGGACTGGCTCACCCGGCACGACGCCGAGCAGCACGCCGCCACCCGCTTCGACCGGATCCCGCCGACCGTGCGCACCCGGCTGCTGACCGAACTCGCCGCCGAACGCCCGGACGTGCGGCTGCTGGTCCTGGACTGCCCGGACCGGCACTGCGACGACCCGCACACCTGGTGGACCGTGGCCCGCCAGCACGCCACCCGCGATCGAGCGGTGGTGGTGCTGTGCACCGAGACCTCCGCGCGGCTGCTCGACCTGCCCGCCGCCCGCCTGGGCCGCCAGCTCCAGCCGCCGCCCTTCACCGTGAGCAACACTGAGGACGAGACCCGATGACTGCCTTCCGCCTGGCCAAGGGCGAGTTCCAACGGATCACCGCGGGCAGGCTGCCCAAGCTGGCCGTGGTCGCGCTGGCACTGGTGCCGCTGCTCTACGGCGCGCTGTACCTGTACGCCAACTGGGATCCCTACGGCAAGCTCAAGGACGTGCCAGCCGCGCTGGTGGTCGCCGACACCGGCAGCGGGGACCTGCGCGCCGGGGAGAAGGTCGCGGACAAGCTGGCCAACTCCGAGGCCTTCGACTGGCACCGGGTCAGCGCCGCCGAGGCCGAGACCGGGGTGCGGGACGGCAAGTACACCTTCTCGCTGACCCTGCCAGCCGACTTCTCCGCCGCGCTGGCCTCACCCGGCAAGTTCGAGCCGAAGCAGGGCACGCTGATCCTGACCACCAACGACGCCAACAACTACATCGTACGGACCATCGCGGACAAGGTGGTCAGCGAGGTGCGGCGGGCGGTCGCCGCGGACGCGGGCACCGAGGCGGCGGACCGGCTGCTGATGGGCTTCTCCACGTTGCGGGACAAGACCTTGGAGGCCGCCGACGGCGCCGGCAAGCTCGCCGACGGGTCCAGGAAGGTCTCCGACGGGGTGGGCACCGCCCGGGAGAAGATCAACGAACTGCACACCGGGCTGGGCAAACTCGCCGACGGCGCGGACACCCTGGCGGCCAAGAACGGTGAGCTGGCAACGGGTCTGGGCACGATGAAGGAGAAGACCGCGCCGCTGCCCGGCAAGACGCAGCAGCTCGCGGACGGCGCGGCCAAGGTGGCCGACGGCAACGCGGCGCTCGCGCAGAAGGCCGGCACGGTGGCCGAGGGATCCCAGCACCTGGTGGACTTCCTGGGCGGCAAGAAGGAGGACCTGGCCAAGCGGCTGCGTGAGATCGGCATCCCCGAGGAGCAGGTGCAGCGGGTGCTGGCCGCGGTCACCGAGGCCGGGAAACCGGTGCGGGAGGCCAACGACAAGATCCAGGGCGCGGTCGGTCAGGTCAAACAGCTCGCCGACGGGGCCAAGCAGGTCGCCGACGGGGCCAGGACCCTGGCCACCAGCAGCGCCGAGCTGACCGGCAAGATCGGCGAGGCCGCGGACGGGTCGAAGAAGCTCGCCGATGGCGCGAAGACGTTGCGGGACGGCGTGCACAAGGCCGACGACGGCTCCGGCAAGCTCTACACCGGCACCGCCGAACTCCAGGACGGCGCGAAGAAGGTCGCCGACGGCAGCGGCGAACTGCACGGCAAACTCGCCGAGGGCGCCGGTCAGATCCCGAACCCGGACGACGAGACCCGCAAGGCCACCGCGCGCACCATCGGCGATCCGGTCGCCATCCGCGCGGTCGGCGAGAACCAGGCCTCCAACTACGGTTCCGGCCTGGCCCCGTTCTTCCTCGGCCTGGCGCTGTGGATCGGCGCGTTCGTGCTGTTCCTGTTGCTGCGCCCGCTGTCCAAGCGCGCGCTGGCCTCCGGCGCCAGCCCGTTGCGGGTGGCTTTGGGCGGCTGGCTGCCCGCCGCGCTGCTCGGCGCGGTGCAGACCGCGCTGCTCTTCGGCGTGGTGACCCTGGCGCTGGGCATCGAACCGGCCCGGCCCTGGGGCGTGCTCGGCTTCATGCTGTTGACCTCACTGGCCTTCACCGCGGTGCTGCACGGCCTCAACGCGCTGCTCGGCCCGGCAGGCAAGTTCGTCGGCCTGGTGCTGCTGGTGTTGCAGCTGACCACCGCGGGCGGCACCTTCCCCTGGCAGACCGTGCCCGATCCGCTCAAGCCACTGCACCTGATCCTGCCGCTGTCCTACGTGGTCGACGGCATGCGGCACCTGCTCTACGGCGGCGGGCTGAACACGGTGTGGAAGGACGTCACGGTGCTCTCGATCTACCTGGTGCTGGGGCTGGCGCTCTCGACCCTGGCCGCCTACAAACAACGGGTGTGGACCCCGACGAAGCTCAAGCCCGAGCTGGTGCTGTGATGACCACCGCCAAAACGACCGGCAAACCCAGCAGCAAGCAGAAGCTGTTCGACGCCGCGCTGCGGCTGATCGGTGAACGCGGCGCGGCCGGGGTCACCGTGGACCAGATCGCGGCCACCGCGGGCGTGGCCAAGGGCACCGTCTACTACAACTTCGGCAGCAAGGACGGTCTGGTCGAAGCCCTGCTGCGGCACGGGGTCGACCTGCTCGCCGCGCAGTTGCGGCGGGCCGAGGCGGTGCCGGACACCGAGTCCTCGGTGGAGACCCTGGTGGACGGGGCGCTGCTGTTCTTCGGCGAGTACCCGGAGTTCGCCCAGCTGCTGGTGAGTGAGATGTGGCGGACGCCGGGCCAGTTCCACGGCACGTTGTCGCTGCTGCGCGATGACATCGTGGCCATCGTCAAGCGGGTGCTGCAGCGGCATGCCGACGCCGGGCGGTTGTGCGGGGTCGAGGTGGGAACGGCCTCGGCCGCGTTGTTCGGCACCTTGCTGGTGGTGGCCCTGGACTGGCAGACCTTCCAGCGGCAGCGCAGCCGCGAGGAGGTCCGCGAGTCGGTGATGCTGCTGGTGCGCGGGATGGGGCGGGGCAAGCGCTGATCCGGTCAGCGCCCGGTCACGATCCGTATAACTACCGACGACTTTGCCCGCACTGACGGTCATAGTGAGCTGTTCACATGCCCGATTCGTGCTGGGGGGTTCATGGCGCCGGAGGAGACCCGGGCGGGCCGGGTGATCGGCGGCCGGTACCGGCTGGTCGAGCGGCTGGCCGCGGGTGGGTTCGGGCGGGTGTGGCGGGCCTACGACGAATCGCTGCGGGTGGAGGTGGCGGTCAAGGAGGTGTGGCTGCCGCCCACGCTGTCCGCCACCGAACGGGCCGAACGCCTCGAACGGGCCGAGCGGGAGGCGCGCAACGCGGCGGCGTTGCGGGCGCACCCCAACATCGTGCCGGTCTACGACATCGTGATCGACGACGGTGTGCCGTGGATGGTGATGCGGCTGATCGAGGGCCAGTCGCTGGCCGAGCGGTTGCAGCAGCGCAGGCTGTCCGAGGCGGAGACCCGGGAGGTCGCCACCGCGCTGCTGGCGGCGCTGGGCGCGGTGCACACGGCCGGGATCGTGCACCGGGATGTCAAGCCGGCCAACGTGATGCTGGCCGAGGGCGGCGAGGTGCTGCTCACCGACTTCGGGATCGCGGTGCACCGGGCGGACCGGCGGGTCACCGAGTCCGGGATGATCATCGGCTCGCTGGAGTACCTGTCGCCGGAGCGGGCGCGCGGACAGGACGGGGCGGCGCCGAGCGATCTGTTCTCGCTGGGGGTGACGCTGTACCGGGCGGTGGAAGGGGTCTCGCCGTTCCGGCGGGAGCCGCCGATCGGGGCCCTGGACGCGATCAAGTTCGCCGAGGCGCCGCCGATGAAACGGGCGGGTGACCTGGAACCGCTGATCTCCCGGCTGTTGACCAAGGATCCGGACCGGCGGCCCACGGTCGCCGAGGCGCGGGCGTTGCTCGACCCGCCGTCGGAGACGCTGACCGCGACCAGGGACGAGATCCGGCCGCCGGACCGGCCGACGCCGAATCGCGGTGGCGCCGCGCTGGTGGTCTCCGCGCTGGTCACCGTGGGATTGGTGTTGCTGTACAACGGGCATCCGCCGTTCACCGACTATGTCGACGCCAAGCTGGGCTGGTCCGGGACGAGCACGCCGACCACCGCGGCCAGCACGCCCTCGACCTTCCGGGCCGGGGTCAGCGGGGAGAACACCACCCGGCGCACCACCCCGGCCACCAGCACCACCCGGCCGACCACGGCCGCGCCGAGCAGCGCCGCCTTCGATCCGCGCAGCCGGGACCGGCAGGAGACCGACCGCACCCCGCTGACCGCGGCCGGGTTGCTGCCGAAGTCCTTCCGGGACAGCAAGAACGTGGAATACACGCTGCGTTCCAGCGGGGTGCACAGCTGCCTGGGCAACGCCGAACGGGACACCGTGCGCGCGGGGCTGCGCCGGGCCGGGTGCTCCAACATGCTCGCGGCGACCTTCGTGGACCACTCCGACCGGATCATGGTGTCGGTGGTGGTGATCCCGCTGGCCAACACGGCGACCGCGACCACCGCCTACGAGGACCTCAAGGGCAGCAACACCGCGGACTGGGGCATCTGGTGCCCGACCACGGGGCAAGGGTCCACGGTGTGCCGAGGGGACTACAACAAGGCCACCCAGTCCGGCTACATCCGGCACAGCCACCGGTACCTGATCCACGCCAGGGCGCTGTACGTGAACCTGAGTTCGGGCACGGTGGAGAAGCCCTGGGTGGAGGCGGCCGCGCAGAAGACCTCGGCGCTGGCCGGACCGCAGTAGGCCCACCCGCACCGAGTTGGCCGTTGTGGACGGCGAGTTGGCCGTTGTGGACGGCGAGTTGGCCGTTGTGGACGGCGAGTTGGCCGTTGTGGACGGCGAGTTGGCCCAACTGGTACGCCGGTTTGGCCCAAGTGGGCGTACCAGTTGGGCCAAGTGGTGCGGGACGCCGCCGGTGAGGGCTTAGTCGCGGAGGCGGTCGCGGAGGGTGCGGGCGCGGCGGGTGAAGGGGGCGTCGGGGCCGAGGACCTGGGTGCAGGACAGGGCGAGGGATTCCGCGGTTTCCCTGGCCGCGGCCAGGAATCCGGCCTGGTGCTGGTAGTTGGCCAGTTGCAGGCGGGCGTTGAGGGTGCCGGTGTGGTCGGGGCCCAGGCTCGCCGAGCGGGACCGCACCACCTCGGTGAGCAGCTCGGCGGCGCGCCGGGGGTCGCCGGAGTTGCCGCTGTTGATGGCCAGGCGGTAGCGGGCGGAGACGGTGTGCGGGTGCTCCGGGCCGAGGATGCGGTTGGAGTCGGCGACCAGCTCGGTGAACAGGGCGGCGGCCTCGGCCTCCTGGCCGCCGCGGCCGGTCCAGACGCCGATCTGGAACCGGGAGCTGAGCACGTTGGGGTGCTCCGGGCCGAACACCCGGGTGCGGTCGGCCAGCAGCGCGCGGCAGCGGGCCAGCGCGGCCGGGAAGTCGCCGGACTCGCCGAGCCAGGTGGCGTGCTGGTGCCGGACCGCGAAGGTGTCCACGTGGTCGGGTCCCCACACCTGGGCGGCCTCGGCCAGCAGCGCCTCGAACATGGCGATGGCCTCGGCGATCCGGCCGGACTCGGCCAGGTGCGCGGCGAAGATCCGCCGCACCCGCAGCGTGTCCCGGTGGCGGGGGCCGAGCACCCGCTCGCAGTCGGCCAGCAGCGCGGCGAACTCCGCCTCCGATCCCGCCCAGCGCAGCAGGGTGATCCGGTTGCGCAGGGTTTCCGGGTGGTCCGGGCCCAGCACCGCCTCGCGTTGGGCCAGTCCGGCGCGCAGCAGCCGGAGAGCCCGCTCCGGGTCGCCTGCCGCGCCGATCTCGTCCGCCAGCAACACATCCGCGCCCGGCACACCGTGTTCGGCGCCCTTGCCGAATGCCTCGCGCACCCGGTCGAACTGGGCGAAGCGGCGGGCGGCGTGGCCGATCTCCACCGCGGCGACCGGGGTGGCCCACTCGATCAGCGCCCGCCACACCGCGGTGGGCACCGGCGGGTTGTCCGGCAGATCGAGGAGATAGTCGAAGGCCCGGTAGTGCTCGGGGTCGGCGCCGGGCAGCAGCAGGCTGCTGGTGGCGCGGGCCGGTTTCACCGCCCAGGCAAAGGCTTCCTCGACCGGTTCGGGGCGCAGCGCCGCTCCGCCGCGTTCGGTGAGGTAGTGCTCGGCCAGCGCGGTGAGCACGTGCCGGGGCATCGGATCGGGCAGTCCGGCGCGGCGGCAGTCGACCGCGGCGGTGACCAGGGCGGCGCCCCTCGGGTGCCCGCCGACCCGCCAGGCGTTGCGCCAGTCGTTGGCCAGTTCGGGTCCGTCAGCGAGCAGTTCGGCCACCCCGAAATCGCCGGATTTCGCCGCCGCCGCACGGAGTCTAGGGTCGGTGTGTGCACCGGCCCTGGCCACCTCGGCCGGACTCCACCGGCGGGACAGCGGGATCTCGGTGGCCAGGTTGAGCACCTCGCGGCCGGTGCGCCAGGCGCCGAGTTTGTCCCCGTCCAGCTCGGCCTCCCGGCGCGCGCCGAAGGCCTCCAGGGCGGGGGTGCGGATGGTGCCCAGCAGCAGCACCTCCCGGCCGGCTCCGGCCAGCATCCGGCTCACCCCGGCCACGGTCAGCCCGTCCGGCCGCAGGTAACGCTCGATGTCGTTGAGCCACACCACCACCCGGCGCAGTTCCAGCACAGTGTCCACAATGGACTGAAATGGCCGGTTGCCGGAGGGGGCGAGGAAGTAGTGGTCCGGGCACAGGCGGCGGATGGCCTCGTAGGCGGCCCTGGTCTTGCCCGCGGTGGACTCGCCGATGATCAGCACGAACCCACCACCGCGCACCGCGGCGTCCAGGCGGTCCTGGATGTCCCTCGGCACGTAACCGGGCACCCGGTCCGTGCCGAGTTCGGCCGCGCGGTGCACGCCCAGCGCGATCGGGTCGTCCATCTCCCGCACCCTGGGCAGCCGCCCGCCCTCGGCGCCGAGCACGTCCCCGGCCAGCGCCGCCTGCTGCTCGTGGCCCCGCTCCAGCAACACCCGGCCGCGCGCGGCGAGAATGCCGAAGACCGCGGTGACCAGGCCGACCACCGCGGCGGCCACCTTGTCCGCGAGCAGCAGCCAGGCCGTGCCGGCCACCGCGGCGACCGCCAGCGCGGCCAGCACGATCAGCGCCCAGCCACGGTTCCGCCGCCACCACAACATTGCCTCAACCTAGCGGGAACCTGTTGGGGTGTTCGCGGCTCATGCTGGGTGAAGGAGGGGTGAGAGGTGTGGGGATCGACTCGCAGTGGTTCGCCCGGCTCTACCAGGACAACTACCGGCGCCTGGTGCTGGTGGCCTACGCCATGACCAACGACCTGGGGGATGCCGAGGACCTGGCCCAGGAGGCGTTCGCGGTGGCCTACCGCAAACGCGGCCAGGTCGCGGAGACAGAGAACCCGGCGGCCTGGCTGCGCACGGTGGTGGTCAACCTGGCCCGGAAACGCTGGCGCCGGCGCAGTCTGCTGCACCGGCTGATGATCCCGCGGGCGGAACCGGGCCCGCCCGCGGACATCGGCGCCGAGCACGCGGAACTGCACGCCGCGATCGGCGCCCTGGACGAACAACGGCGGGCGGTGGTGGTGCTGCACTACCTGGCCGACCTGCCGGTGGCGGAGGTGGCCGCGGTGCTGCGGGTGCCGGTGGGCACGGTGAAATCCCGGCTGGCCAGGGCCCGTGCCGCGCTCGCCCAGCACCTGACGATGGAGGTGGGGCATGACTGAACTGGATGACCGACTGGACGAACGACTGGCGGGTCTGCGCGCGGAACTGCACGCCGCGGTACGCGATCCGGGGCAGGGCCCGGTGCTCGAACGAGTGCGCCGCCGGACCCAGCGGCAGCGCACGGTGTTCGGGGTGAGCACGGTGAGTGCGGGCGTGGTGGCCCTCTTGGGGCTGCTCTACGGCCTGCTCGGGGTGGGCCAGCTCGCCGTGCCGAGCGGCGGCTCGGCCGACCCTTCGGTGACGATGCTGGACTTCGCCGACCCCCGGCACGGTTACGCGGTGCGGGTGCGGTGTCCCGGCGGCCAGGAGACCTGCGTCAACTCGCTGCTGTCCGCCGTCGACGGCAAGGACTGGACCGAGCGGCCGGTGCCGGCGGAGGTGGCAGGGGCCGGGCGGCTGCCCGCGGTCAAGGTGCTCGGCCCCGGCAACCTGGTGATCAACGGCAACGGCGGCTACTGGCACAGCACCGACGGCGGGGCCACCTGGCAGCGGCGGGAGACCAACGGGCCGGACGCCGCGGAGATCCCCCAGGGCGGGTTCCTGGAGAACTGCGCGGGTGAGCTGGCGGTGGAATGTGTCAAGGAGGTCGTGACGGTCCACGACCCGGCCACCGGGCAGCGCCGCACCCTGGCGACCCAGCCAGGACTGGACATCAGCACGGTGTTCCCGGCCCCGGCCGCGGACGGCGCCTGGTGGGTCGCCGGGAAGATCCCCGGCTCGGACCGGCCCGCGCTGGCGAGCAGCCGGGACCGCGGGCGGAGCTGGCAGGTGCGGGAACTGCCCGCGGTGGCCACCGGCCGTCGCCTCGGCACCCCGGTCGCCACCCCCGGCGGCACCTACTACCTGCCGGTGACAACCGGCGACGAGAACCTGATCGCGATCCTGCGCAGCAACGACGGCGGGCAGACCTGGACCGGGACCTGGACGCCCCTTGATTCGACCACCGCCGCCCAGCTCCCGGGACCGCGCAGCCTGCGCGGCGACCTGGTGCCCAGCGCGGGCGGACGGCTGCGGCTGATCGACAAGGACGGCGTGACCTGGCGCAGCGACGACGGCGGGCAGAGCTTCGCCAAGGCCGAGCAGGGCATCCCGGGCACCGAGGTGTCCTGGACCCGCAACGGTTTCCTCGCCTACTCCTGGACGCAGAACCACGCGGGCCGGATCTACCACCAGTCCAGCGACGGCCTCACCTGGCGGCCGGTGCCGTGATGATCACTTCCCGCCTGCGGCTGCCACTGATCATGGCCGCGGTGATCGTCCTGGTGACCTCGGCCGTGCTGGTGTTGCGCCAGGACACCGAACCGGCGCCCACGCCGACCCCGCCGACCGATCTCCGGCTCCTGGACATCGACTTCGCCACCGACCGGCACTGGTTCGCACTGCGGGCCCGCTGCTCCCAGCCAGGGGACTGCGCGCATCAGCTCCTGGACGTGGACAACGGCGTGGTCCGGGTCCGCGAACTGCCGGAACCCCTGCGCGGTCCGCGATCCGGACAACCGCTGCGGCTGCACGTGCTGGGCGGCAAGCTGGCCGTGGTCGCGGCGGAGCGGACCTGGCACTCCGAGGACCGGGGCGGCACCTGGCGGGAGGGGCTGATCGCGGTGGACTGGCCGGTGGACGGCCTGCTGCCCGACATGCTGCTCCAGCGGTCCTGCCATGGCCAGGACCCGTGTGTGCCGGGGATCGACGTGGTGCTGTCCTACACCGGGCAGCAGGTTCCGCTGACGCCGGAGTTCCGGCCGCCGCTGACCGAGCCGTTCCCGTTCCCGCGTCAGCTCGCCGGGCGCTGGTGGGTGGTGGGCAAACGGGACGGACGGGCGGCCGTGTCCAGCAGCGCCGACGGCGGTCGCGGCTGGCAGACCCAGGACCTGCCGTCCACTCCGCCGGGCGCCTTCCGCTGGGCCGAGGTGGTCGTGTCCGGCGACACCGCGTACGTGCTGATCAGCACCGACCATCAGCCGTCGGCGAGCACGCTCTACCGCGGCGCCGGCGGGAAGTGGGAACAGGTCTGGCAGTCCCGGCCGGACGGGCAACCACCGGAGATCACCGGGCTGGCCGCCGCGCCGGACGGCACGCTGCTGGTCCTGGGCCAGGGCGGCGGCTCCTGGTTCAGCGCGGACGGCGGCCACACCTTCCACGCCGGGCATATCGCCGAACAACTGGTGCCCGGCAATACCCTGCGCTCGGTCCGCGGCGGGCTGCTCAGCACCTCCGAGAGCGGGGCCAGCCACTCGGTGGACGGCAGGCGGTGGACGCCGTTGCCCTTCGGCGAGCGGTAATCTGGCCCGCAGGGGAGCGGGACAAGGGGGTGGTCACCGGTGACCGAGCTGCCTGCCCGGTGGCGGATGCCGTTGGCCGGGGCGACGGTGTGCGCGGTGCTCGCGGCGATCGTGATCGTGTTGCGGGAGGACTCGGTGCCGCCGCCGGCCACGCCGGCCGGCCCGGTCGCCGATCAGCCGATGGTGCTGGTGCTGCGCGCGGTGGACTTCGTGGACGAGCGGCACTGGTTCGGCGTGCGGGGACTGTGCCAGGAGACCGATGCCCGGCGGTGCTCGCACACGTTGCTGGAGTCCGAGCAGGGCCAGCTGCGGTTCCGGGAACTGCCGGCCGAACTGCGCGGGCAGCGCGGTGGGACGGCGATCGGGGTGACCGTGCTCGGGCCGGAACGGCTGCTGGTGCAGAGCGATCCCGGGCGGCGCTGGTACTCCGCTGATCGCGGGCAGCACTGGGCCGAGGTCGGCCCGGACGCGCCGCCGGTGGGCGAGATCCCGGCGAACGGGATCCTCGAACGCTATTGCGAGCCTGCGCCCGGCTGCACGCCCAAGATCATGGTGACGTTGCCGGACTCCGGTCGCCGGGCCGAGCTGCGCGGGGTGCCGCCGCTGACCGAGGTCGTGCCGCACACCCGGTTCGCCGACGCCGACGGCCGGTGGCGGCTGGTCGGCAGGCGCGCGGACAAACCGGTGCTGGCCGGCAGCGCGGACCGCGGGCGCAGCTGGCAGGTCAGCGAACTGCCGCCGGGGCCGCCGGGACGGTTGCTCGACGCCGAGGTGGCGCTGTCCGGTCGCAGCACCTACCTGCGGCTGACCAGCCGGACGCCGGAGCGGGACGCCAAACCCGCGACGGCGCTGTACCGCGAGGACGGCGCCCGCTGGCAGCTGGTCTGGCGGTCCGATCCGGCCGGGCCGCAACCTCGGTCGCTGACCGGGGTGCTGCCCCGGCCGGGCGGACAGCTCGCCGCCACCGACGAGCAAGGCGACGGCTGGGTGAGCGCCGACGGCGGCCGCACGTTCCAGCCCGCCCGGCCCGAGGACCGGATCCCGCGTGGCTGGCCACGGCGGGCCCGCACCGGCTACCTGGCCGAGGCGGGCAACACGCTGAGCCACTCCCCCGACGGCGTGCGCTGGACGCCACTGCCGAACGGATGAGCCGATGACCCGCAACCGGATCCTGTTCGCGCTGCTCGCGGTGGCCCTGGTCGTCGCGGTGCTGGTGGTGCTGCGGGAACAGGCCGGGCCGCCGCCCGAGGCGAATCCGACCATGATCGCCGTGCCGCCGCGGGAGACCACGCTGGTGTCCGCGGACTTCGCCGACGAGCGGCACTGGTTCGGGCTGCGGGCCCAGTGCCGGCAGGCACAGCCGTACCGGTGCGCGCGCACGCTGGTGGCCGCCGCGGACGGAGTGCCGCGGCGGCGTGAGCTGCCCGAGGAACTGCGCGGCTACCAGGAGGGGCAGGGAATCGGCCTGCTCGCGCTGGGGCCGAGCCAGGTGCTGGCGCACAACCGGTACCACCGGAGCTGGTACTCCGCGGACGCCGGGCAGAGCTGGACCGAGGTGCGCGAGCGGGCCGAGCCGGCGGACCGGATCCCGGCGGGCGCGGTGCTGGCGCGGGACTGCGCCCTCGCCGGGTGCGAGCACCGGATCATGGTGGTGCTGCCGGACTCCGGGCGCCGCGCCGAACTGCGCGGGCTGCCACCGCTGACCGAGGTGCACCCCGTGTCGTTGCCGGATCGGCAGGGCCGGTGGCGGGTGGTCGGCGTGCTCGACGGGAAACAGGTGGTCCTCACCAGCGCGGATCACGGGCTCAGCTGGCAGGTGCGCGACCTGCCGCCTGGCGTTCCGGCGATCAGCCGGGCGCAGGCGGTCCCGGCCGAGAACGGGATGTACCTCCAGGTCGACAGCAGTACGGCGTCGTCCGCTGGCGATATCCTGACCGCCCTGTACCGCGCCCAGGGCGAGGGCTGGGAGCTGGTCTGGCGGAACCTCTCCGTCGATCAGCCGCTGCGTTCCCTCTACGCCGTGGTGCCCGGTCCCGGTGATCGGCTCACCGCGCTCGACCAGCAGCGCCTCACCCGGGTGAGCGAGGACGGCGGCCGCACGTTCCGGCGCGCGCGGCCCGAGGAGGAGCTGCCCGGCGATTTTGTCGAGCACACCCGGATCGGCTACCTGGTCGCCTCGGTCACCGAGGTCCGCCACTCCGTGGACGGTGTGGGCTGGACACCGTTGTCGGCGGGCTGAACCCCATGCGCCGCAACCGGATCCTGCTCGCACTGCTGGCCGTCGCACTGGCCACCATGGCCGTGCTGGTGCTGCGTGAGCAGGCCGGACCGCCCGCGCCGGACCCGGCCGCCGAGCCGCCCCCGCGGACCGCGCTGCGTGGCGTGGAGTTCGCCGACGAGCGGCACTGGTTCGGGGTGCGCGCCCAGTGCCGCGAGGACGGGCAGGACTGGTGCGCGCACGCGTTGCTGGCCGGTCAGGACGGTCGGGTGGAGTTGCGGGAGCTGCCGCTGGAACTGCGCGGCGACCAGCAGCACCTGGCGATCGGCCTGGTGGCGCTGGGGCCGTCCCGGCTGGTGGCGCGGGAAGGGCAGCGCCGCTGGTTCACCGCCGACGCCGGGCAGAGCTGGACCAGGGTCGAGCAGGACGCCGCGCCGGTGGACCGGATCCCGGCGGGCGCGGTGCTCGAACCGGACTGCGCGCCCACGGGCTGCGCGCCGCGAGTGCTGGTAGTGCTGCCGGAGTCCGGGCGCCGGGCCGAACTGCGCGGGCTGCCGCCGCTGGGCGAGGTGCGCCCGGTGCCCTACCCGGACACCGCGGGCCGCTGGCGGGTGGTCGGGACGCACCGTGACCGGCTGGCCGTGGCCAGCACCGCCGACGAGGGACGCAGCTGGCAGCTGCGGGAGCTGCCGCCCGGCCCGGTGGCCAGGCCGGACAACGTGCGGCTGGTCTTCGCCGGGCCCACCGGGTACCTGCTGGTCGACGGCGAGGCACAGCCGCAGGGCCTGTACCGCGACAACGGCGAGCGGTGGGACCTGGTTTGGCAGGCCGCCGGGACCAGGGCTCCGCACGTCCTGCTCGCGCTCATCCCCCGGCCGGACGGCCTGCTGACCGCGCTCGACCAGGCGAGTCAGACCTGGGTGAGCGCGGACGGCGGCCGGTCCTTCCGCCCCGCGCGGCCCGAGGAGGCGCTCCACGGCTGGCGGGCCTACCCCACCCGATCCGGGCACCTCCTGGCCACCGAAACCGATATCAGCCACTCCCCCGACGGCGTAACCTGGACTCCCCTGCCGAAGGGCTGAACGCCATGCGCCGCAACCGGATCCTGCTCGCCGCCCTGGCCCTCGCGGTGGCGGTCACGGCCGTGGTGGCGCTGCGCGAACAGGCCGGGCCGCCGCCGGAACCCACCGCCGCGCCCGAGTCCAGCGCCGAGCTGGAACCGGATCGCCCGCCGACCGGGATCGTGGCCCTGGACTTCGCCGACGACCGGCACGGTTACGCGGTCCGCCGGGTCTGCCGGGACGGCCCCGCCGATGTCTGCCAGGCGCATCTGCTGGCCACCACCGACGGATTCCAGTCCGCCGAGCACCGCGAACTGCCGCCAGGGGTCGGCGGATACCTGGGCGGGCTCGCCGGGTTCGTGGTGCTGGGACCGCGGCGGCTGCGGGTCGGCGCGGGCCAGGAGCAGCACTACAGCGGGGACGGCGGGCGGAGCTGGACCCTGGTCGCGGGCGAGGCGCCGCCGGTGGACGGGATCCCGGCGGGAGCGCGGCTGGAACGGCAGTGCCCGGCGACCGGATGCGTGTTGCGAGTGGTGCTGCCCGGGTCCGGCCAGTCGGCGGCGTTGCGGAACCCGCCCGCGCTGACCGATCCGCGACCGTTGCCGGTGCCCGCGCGGGACGGACGCTGGTGGGTGGTCGGCCGGGCCGCCGACGGGCGGGCGCCGGTGGTGGCGGGCAGTGCGGACGGGCGGGACTGGCTGGTCCGGGAACTGCCCGCGGCGCCCTATACCGGCTGGTGGCAGGCTGGTGTGGCGGTGGCGGGCAGCGCGGTCTACGTCGGGGTGACCGGGCCGGGGGCGGAGGCGGCCGGGTCGCTGCTGACGCTGTACCGCAGCGGGGACGGCGGGACGAGCTGGACCAGGGTGCAGGCCGGGGTGGCCAGCCCCTCGCTGACCGCGGCCCTGGTGGTCGGCGCGGACGGCGAACCGCGGCTGCTGGACCGGTCAGGGCAGACCGTGGCCGGGACCGGCGGCGGCCGCGAATTCCGGGCGGTGGCGGCGGATCAGCGGCTGCCCAAGGGCACGGTGACCTGGACCCGCGGCGGCTACCTGGCCGAAACCGCCTACGAGCACCTGATCTCCACCGACGGCAGCACCTGGACCAAGTTGTGGGTCGCCTGAGCCTGGTTCACCACGGCGCGCCCAGTTCGGTGAAGGTGGCCAGCCGCTCGGCCGCCGCGGCCACCAGCGCGTCCACCCCGGACACGATCACCCGGCGCTGCTCACCACTGTCCACTTCGGACAGATGGTGGTCCGGGATCCGCACCGGATCCGGCGCGGCGCCGATGGCGGCCACCACCTCGGTGAAGGTGCGGCACTCGGCCAGGGGTGAGCGCAGCGGCGTGCCCTCCGCGCGGAACTCCAGGAGGTTCGCCAGCAGGTCCGTCCGGGGCGGGGTGGCGACCGGGTCGCCGTCGACGGTGAGCAGGTCCTGCCCGTAGACCAGTTCCGCCCGGTGCGTGCTGCCGTGCGCGATCAGCCGCGGCGGGGTGGCGTGCTCGGCGGCCAGGGTGACCGCGACGGTGACCGCGGGGCGCCCGGCGAAGCGCAGTCGCACGCAGCCGGTGTCGTCGGCCTCGATGTCCCTGGCGCGGAACAACTCCAGGTCCAGGCTGAGCGGAGGGACCCGCTGGGCGCCCGCGGCGACCAGGGCGGCGTGCACGGCGTGCGCGAAGGGGTTGCTCAGCGCGCCGTCCAGGACCGGTTCGCCACGCAGCCTGCGGCGGCCCGCCCAGGGGGCGCGCCGGTAGTAGGCGTCGGTCCGGATCCAGGCGCCCTGGCCGCCGATACCGCGGACCTCGCCCAGGCTGCCCCCGGACACCAGTTCGGCCAGCCGGTGCAGGGCCGGTGACCCCATGGTCTGGAAGCCGACCTGGCAGCGCCGCCCGGTCTCCCGCTCCAGCGCGAGCAGTTCGTCCATTGTGGACAGATCGAGTACCGGGGGTTTCTCCAGCAGCACATCGCTGCCGGCGCGCAGGGCGGCCACGGTCAGCGCGCGGTGGGTGTGCGGCGGGGTGGCGATAACGGTGACCGCTGGCGCTTCGGCGGCGAGCAGCGCGGTCAGGTTCGGGTGGTGCGCCACCCCGGGCGGCAGCGGGCCGGGGTCGCGCGGATCGCACACGGCGACCAGGTCGATCCGGCCCTGCTCGTGCAAGCGTTCCGCGTGCCGCAGGTGGTGCCGGCCGTGGCCGTGCACCCCGGCCAGTGCCAGCCGGGGCGCAACGCTCACGGTTCCTCCCGCAGGCTCGCCGCGGTGGCGGCCAGCGCGAGCGGTCCGGCCACCACCAGCGCGAGCGGCGGCAGCGTCCACACCAGGATCGCGGCCACCGCGTGCGCGGCGGCCAGCAGCAGGAAGGAACCGGGTCCCAGCACGGCTTTGCCGTAGGCGGCGCGCACCGCGGACAGCCAGCCGCGCCCGGTCACCCCGGCGACCGCCGCGGTCAGCGTGAGCAGGGTGAACGCGCACAGGCTGACCCCGGCGACCAGCCAGCGCAGCACCAGGCCGCCGGGCAGGTCCAGGCCCAGCAGCAGACTCAGGTTCAGCGTGAGCAGCGTGCTCGCGGCGACGAAGGCCACCCCGGCGAGCAGGTGGCGGCGCAGGCCGTCGGCGAGGGTCTCCCGGAAGACCGGCAGCAACGCGGGCGAGTCACCCTGGCGCCAGCGGGCGATGACCGCGCAGGCGGCGGCGAACCCGGCGGGCAGGGTCAGCACCGGCACCGCGCACAGCGCGACCAGCAAGCCGAGCAGCACGGTGTCGGACAGGGCGGACAGCCGGTCCCACCACAGGGTGGGGCCCCGTAGGTGCCCGGCCGGCGTCCGATCCGCCATCGGCGTTCACCCCTTCAAGCCCGAGGTCGCTACACCTTGAACCAGGAAGCGTTGGAAGGCAAGGAAGAAGAGCAGGATTGGCACCAAAGACAGCACCGACATGGCGAACATCGCGCCGTAGGCCGAGGTGGAGGTCTGGTCGATGAACAGCCGCAGCCCCACCGGGATCGTGTAGTTGTCGGCGGAGTTGAGGTAGACGAGCTGGCTGAAGAAGTCGTTCCAGGCCCAGATGAAGCTGAACAGCGCGGTGGTCACGATCGCGGGCCTGGCCAGCGGCAGCACGATGTGCCGGAAGGTGGTGAACGGGCCGCAGCCGTCGATGGTGGCCGCCTCGTCCAGCTCGCGCGGGATGCCGCGCATGAACTGCACCATCAGGAACACGAAGAACGCGTCGGTGGCCAGCACTTTCGGCAGCACCAGCGGCACGAAGGTGTCGATCAGGCCGGTGCGCTGGAAGAGCACGTACTGCGGGATCAGCGTGACGTGCGCGGGCAGCATGATGGTGAGCAGGGCGAAGGCGAACAGCGGCGCGCGCAGCCGGAACCGCAGCCGGGCGAAGGCGAATCCGGCCAGCGCGCAGGAGATCACGTTGCCCAGTGCGGTGCCGGTGGCCACGATCAGCGAGTTGCCCAGGAAGGTGCCGAAGCCGACCCCGCCCGCGCCGTCGAGGGCCTGCTGGTAGCCGCTGAGGTCGATGACCTTGGGCCACACCGTGTCCAGCCTGCTCAGCAACTCCTGCACCGGGCGGACCGAGGCGGTGAGCAGCCAGAGCAGCGGGTAGAGCACCAGCAGCAGCGCGGCGAGCGCGGCCAGGTGGGTGGCCAGCAGCCGCAACCGGCGGGCGGTCATCGGGTGGCCAGGTCGTCGCCGTAGAACACCCAGCGGCGGGCCGAGCGGAACAGCAGCGCGGTGACCAGGGCGATCACCAGCAGCAGGATCCAGGCCATCGCGGCGGCATAGCCCATGCGGAAGTCACCGAACCCGCGTTCGTAGAGGTAGAGGGTGTAGAACAGGGTCGCGTCGGCCGGTCCGCCGCGGCCGGAGCTGATGATGAAGGCCGAGGTGAAGGCCTGGAAGGCGTGGATGGCCTCCAGCACCAGGTTGAAGAAGATCACCGGCGAGAGCACCGGGAAGACCACGCTGATCAGCCGCCGCCACCAGCCCGCGCCGTCCACCGCGGCCGCGTCCAGGAGGTCCGGCGGGATCTGCTGCAACCCGGCCAGGAAGATCACCATGGGTGCGCCGAACTGCCAGGCCGACAGCAGCACCACCGCCCACAGCGCCCAGTCCGGATCGTCCACCCAGCTCGGCGTGCTGATGCCCAGCTGCCCGAGCACCGAGGGCACCGCGCCGCCGCGGTCGAACAGCGAACGCCAGGCCAGCGCCAGGCCGACGCTGGCGCCCAGCAGCGAGGGCGCGTAGAAGGCGGAGCGGTAGAAGGCTTTTCCCCGGCCGCGCAGGGAGTTCAGCAGCAGCGCGGCGGCGAAGGCGAGCAGCAGTTTCAGCGGCACCGAGACCAGCACGTATTTCAGCGTCACGCCAACCGCGGTGCGGTAGCGGTCGTCCTGGGTGAACAGCTCGGCGTAGTTGTCCAGGCCAACCCAGCGGGGGGTCTCGAACAGGTTGTAGTCGGTGAAGGAGAGGTAGAGCGAGGCGGCCATCGGCAGCAGGGTCAGGGTGACCGCGCCGAGCAGCCAGGGCAGCAGGAACACGTAGGCCGGCCACGCGCGCTGCCGCATGCACACCCCCGCCCGCCGGAAATGAAAGCGTTTACCAAGGCGGACCGTAAGCGGCGGATCGGGCGGGTGTCAACAGCTTCAGCCTGCGATGGAGCGCAGCCAGGCATCGGTCTGGCGCTGCCCGCACAGGCGCACCACAGGCAGCGGGGTGGGCAGCAGTTCGAGCACCCTGGCCCGCACCGTGGGGTAGGTGGACCAGGCCCAGCGGATCACGTGTTCCGGGTCGGTGAGGATGGCGTGCAGCGGTGGTTCCTGCTCACCGTTCCACAGCAGCTCGCCCCGGCGGCGGCGCTGGTAGGTCCGCCAGGTGACCCGGCGGATCACGGTGTGCCGGGGGTGGTCCAGCCAGACCAGCAGCTGGGCCCGCCCGGCCAGCAGCGGCCGCACCGAGTCGTACTGCCACTCGCACACCCAGCCCTCGCTGTTGGCGAATTCGGTGACCTCGGCCAGGAAGGTGGGCCGGGGAATCCACTGTGGACCGTGGTAGAGCGCGTCCAGCTCGATCGCGGGTACGGCGAAGATCCGCGCCAGCTCCCGGACCATGGTCGTCTTCCCGGCCCCGGAGGCGCCCGCGACGAGGATGCGCTGGGGTTTCGGTGGCAACGGATCGGCCCAGTGGAGCAACACGGCAGGTAGCTTACTGGCGTACGCTGCGTGTCCGAACGTCTTGAACTCGGGAGGGGTCGCTCGGATGCGCCGTTGGATGTTCGCGCTGGCCACCGCCGTGATGGCCTCCGCCATCGGGGTGTCGGTCAACGTCGCCACCGAACTGGGCACGAACGTGTGGGCCTGGGTCGCGGTGGGGGTGCTGACGCTGGCCGCGGCCGGGGTGGCGCTGTGGGTGCAGTCCGGTTCGGCCGAGGCCGAGGGCGGCGCGGTGACGAATTCGGTCAGTGGCACGGTGACCGGGTCGGTGGTGCAGGCCAGGGACATCTCCGGTCCGGTGAACCTGGGCCGTCCGGAGGATCCGCGGCGCTGAGCCCGGCGTGGGCGCGACCGGTGTCCGGGCACGCCCACGCGGCGGGTCAGTGCGCGGCCTCGTCCCAGGACTGGCCGACGCCGACCGAGACATCCAGGGGCACGTCGAGCCGGTAGGCGTTGCCCATGTGCTCGCGTACCAGCGCTTCCACGGCCTCCCGTTCGCCCTCGGCGATCTCCAGCACGAGTTCGTCGTGTACCTGCAGCAGCATCCGGGAGCGCAGGCCGGGGGCTGAGATGGCCTGGTGCACGCCGAGCATGGCGACCTTGATGATGTCGGCCGCGCTGCCCTGGATGGGGGCGTTGAGGGCCATCCGCTCGGCCATCTCGCGGCGCTGGCGGTTGTCGCTGTTGAGGTCGGGCAGGTAGCGGCGGCGGCCGAGGATGGTCTCGGTGTAGCCGTCCCTGCGGGCCTTCTCCACGACCTCGTGCAGGTAGTCGCGGACGCCGCCGAAGCGGGCGAAGTAGGCGTCCATCTGGGCGCGGGCGTCCTCGGCGGAGATCCGCAGCTGCTGGGCCAGGCCGTACACGGACAGGCCGTAGGCCAGGCCGTAGGACATGGCCTTGACCCGGCGGCGCAGTTCGCCGGTGACCTCGCCGGTGGGCACGTCGAAGGCCTGGGCGGCGACGTAGGTGTGCAGGTCCTCGCCGGAGTTGAACGCCGCGATCAGGCCCTCGTCCTTGGACAGGTGGGCCATGATGCGCATCTCGATCTGGCTGTAGTCCGCGGTCATCAGCTCCGCGTAGCCGCCGCCGACCACGAAGGCCCGCCGGATGGTGCGGCCCTCCTCGGTGCGGATCGGGATGTTCTGCAGGTTCGGTTCGGTGGAGGACAGCCGGCCGGTGGCGGCGATCATCTGGTTGAACGTGGTGTGGATGCGGCCGTCGTCGGAGACCGACTTGAGCAGCCCGTCCACCGTGGTCTTGAGCCGGGTGGCGTCCCGGTGTTCGAGCAGGTGCGCCATGAACGGGTGCTGGGTGTCCTCGTAGAGCTTCTGCAGCGCCTCGGCGTCGGTGGTGTAGCCGGTTTTGGTGCGCTTGGTCTTGGGCATGTTCAGCTCGTCGAAGAGCACCACCTGGAGCTGTTTGGGCGAGCCGAGGTTGATCTCCTTGCCGATCACCCCGTAGGCGTCCTGGGCGGCCTGCTTGACCCGGCCGGCGAAGTGCGCCTCCAGCTCGGTGAGCTTGTCGTCGTCCACCGCGATGCCGGTGATCTCCAGCTCGGCCAGCACACCCAGCAGCGGCAGTTCCAGCTCGGCGAGCAGCCGCGTGGCGCTGATCCGGGCCAGTTCCTCATCCAGCGCGCCCGCCAGTTCGGCCACGGCGCGGGCCCGGAGGAGTTCCTTGGTGGCGGCCTTGGCGACGGTCTCGGTCTCGTCTTCCAGGAGGGAGAGCTGACCGTTGTCGCCTACGTCCTCGGCGCGCAGTTCGCGCTGGAGGTAGCGCAGCACCAGGTCGCCGAGGTCGAAGGAACGCTGTCCTGGGCGGACCAGGTAGGCGGAGAGGGCGGTGTCGGAGGTGAGCCCGGCCAGGGTCCAGCCGCGGGCACGCAGGGCGTAGAGCGGTCCCTTGACATCGTGCGCGGCCTTGGGCGCGGCCGGGTCGGCCAGCCAGGCGGCGAGCGCGGCGTCGTCCTCCGGGGTCAGCGCGGTCACGTCCACGAAGGCGCCCTGACCGTCCACAGTGGACAGCGCGATGCCGGTGAGGTCGCCCGCGCCGCGGGCCCAGTCGCCGACGAAGGAGAGTCCGAGCCGCCCGCCGCGGCCGTGTTCGCCCAGCCAGTCACCGACCGCGCCCGCGGCCAGGGTCTCGCCGCTGACCTCGAAGCCTTCCTCGGCCTCGGGTTCGGCGGTGGACAGGGTGGCGAACAGGCGGTCCCGCAGCACCCGGAACTCCAGCTCGTCGAAGAGCCGGTGCACCGCGTCCCGGTCCCAGGACTGGGCGGCCAGGTCGGCGATGGTGGCGGGCAGTTCGACGTCCCGGACCAGTTCGGTGAGCCGCCGGTTGAGCAGCACCGCGTCCAGGTTGGCCCGCAGGTTCTCCCCCGCCTTGCCCTTGACCTCGTCCACCCGGTCGACCAGCGCGGCCAGGGAGCCGAACTCCTGGATCCACTTGGTGACGGTCTTCTCGCCGACGCCGGGGATCTTGGGCAGGTTGTCCGAGGGGTCGCCGCGCAGCGCGGCGAAGTCGGGGTACTGGTTGGGCGAGAGGCCGTACTTGGCCTGCACCGCCTCCGGGGTGAACCGGGTCAGCTCGGAGACGCCCTTGACCGGGTACAGCACGGTCGTCTTGGGCGTCACCAGCTGGAGCGCGTCCCGGTCCCCGGTACAGATGAGCACGTCGAACCCGTCAGCCTCCGCCTGGGTGGTCAGCGTGGCGATGAGGTCGTCGGCCTCGTAGTTCTCCTTGCTCAGGAACGGGATGGACAGTGCGGTGAGCACTTCCTGGATGAGGCTGACCTGGCCGCGAAACTCATCCGGCGTGGCGCTGCGGGTGGCCTTGTACTCGGCGTAGGCCTCGGTGCGGAAGGTGACCCTGGAGACGTCGAAGGCGACCGCGATGTGCGACGGCTGCTCATCCCGGAGCAGGTTGATCAGCATCGAGGTGAACCCGTACACCGCGTTGGTGGTCTGCCCCGTCGCGGTCTGGAAGTTCTCCTTGGGCAGGGCGAAGAAGGCCCGGTAGGCCATCGAGTGCCCATCGATGAGCAACAGTCGGCGCGCGTCAAGGCGGTCGGGTTGGGTCACGGCGGCGAGTCTAAGGTGACGGTACGACGATTCCCGCGCCACCCGCGCGCGGACCCCCGGAAAGGTGATGGTGAGCCTGGTGAGCACGGTCGACCTGAGCAACTCCCCCGCAGGACAGCTCACGGAGAAGATGGGCATCGAGATCACCTCGTGGGACCCGGAGAAGCTGGTCGGCACGATGCCGGTGGAGGGCAATCGTCAGCCCTACGGGTTGCTGCACGGGGGCGCGAGCGCGGTGCTGGCGGAGACTCTGGGGTCGGTGGCGGCGGCGATGCACGCGGCGCCGGAGCGGATCGCGCTCGGCCTGGAACTTGCTTGCACACACCACCGGGCGGGCCGCGCCGGCCTGGTGACCGGCGTGTGCATGCCGCTGCACCGGGGAAAGACCACGGCCACCTTCGAGATCGTCATCAGCGACGAGGACGGCCACCGCCTGTGCACCGCGAAGCTGACCTGCATCCTCCGCGAGCGCCCACCCGGCGACCCCAAGTAACCGTCCACTTGGCCCAAGTCGCACGCCCACTTGGGCAAACCGGGCGTACGACTTGGGCCAACCAGGCGTGTTGGCCGTTGTGGGCGTCAGGCGACGCCCAGGTAGGCCTCCTTGATGGACGGGTCGGCCAGTAGCTCCGCGCCCGTGCCCTCCTTCACGATGCGGCCGGTCTCCAGGACGTAGCCGCGGTGGGCCCGGCTGAGGGCCTGTTGCGCGTTCTGTTCCACCAGCAGCACCGTGGTGCCCTGTTCGTTGATCTCCCGGATGATGCGGAAGATCTGCTGGATGAACTGGGGGGCCAGGCCCATCGAGGGCTCGTCGAGCAGCAGCACCCTCGGGCGGGCCATCAGGGCGCGGCCGATGGCGACCATCTGCTGTTCGCCGCCGGACATGGTGCCGCCGACCTGGTTCTTGCGCTCGGCGAGCCGGGGGAACAGCTCGAAGACGCGCTCGAAGTCCTGGGCGATGGCCGCCTTGTCCTTGCGGGTGTAGCAGCCCATTTCCAGGTTCTCCAGCACCGTCATGCCGGGGAAGACACCCCGGCCTTCCGGGGACTGGCAGATGCCGCGGACCACCCGGAGGTCGGCGCGCAGCTTGGTGATGTCCTCGCCGTCGAAGCGGATGGTGCCGCCGGAGAGCGGGCGCACGCCGCTGATGCCGCGCATGGTGGTGGACTTGCCCGCGCCGTTGGCGCCGATCAGGCTGACGATCTCACCCTGCTCCACGTGCAGGGAGATACCCGTCAGGGCCTGGATCCGGCCGTAGTGCACGGACACGTTGTTCAGCTCAAGCAGCGCCATCGTCGGGCACCCCCAGGTAGGCGGCGATCACGGCCGGGTTGTCCCGGATCTCGGCAGGCAGGCCCTCGGCGATCTTCTTGCCGAACTCCAGCACCACGATCCGGTCCGTCACGCCCATGACCAGCTTCATGTCGTGCTCGATGAGCAGCACGGTGTACCCGTCGTCGCGGATCTTGCGGATGAGCCCCATCAGCTCTTCCTTCTCCGCGGGGTTGAACCCGGCCGCGGGCTCGTCCAGGCAGAGCAGCTTCGGCTCGGTGGCCAGTGCCCTGGCGATCTCCAGCCTGCGCTGGTAGCCGTAGGGCAGGTTCTTCGCCTTCTCCGCGGCGCGGTCGGCGATGCCCACGAACTCCAGCAGCGCCATCGCCTTCTCCACCGCGGACTTCTCCTCGGCGTGGTGCCGGGGCAGGCGGAGCAGGGCGCCGATCACGCTGGTCTTGTGCCGGGCGTCGGTGCCCACGACCACGTTCTCCAGCGCGGTCATCTCGCCGAACAGGCGGATGTTCTGGAAGGTGCGGGCGATGCCCAGCCGGGTGATCTGGAAGCGCTTGCGCTTGCCGATCGGCTTGCCCTCCAGCAGCACCTGGCCGCTGGTGGGCCGGTAGACGCCGGTCATCGCGTTGAAGCAGGTGGTCTTGCCAGCGCCGTTGGGGCCGATGAGCCCGAGGATCTCGCCGCGGCGGATCTCGAAGTTCACCCCGTCCAGCGCCACCAGCCCGCCGAAGCGCATGGTGACCTCGTCCAGCTTGAGCAGGGTGTCCCCGACCTCGACCGCGATGTCCCGGTCGGCGGCGACCGCCTCGGCCACCTCCGCCTCGTGCGCGGCCCGCTCTTCCGGGGTCATCCGCTCCAGCTCGGCGACCAGACCGCCCTCGACGACCGGTTCGTCGTCGCGCTTGTCCGCGCTCACCCCTGCACCCCCTTCTTCGAGTCGAGCATCGAACTCTCCGTGGCGATCTGCTCCGGTTTGCCCAGCAGCTTCTGATAAGCCTGCCTGCCCCTGGCGAGCAGCCGCTGCCGCGCGCCCAGCAGACCCTGCGGGCGGAACAGCATCAGCACGATCAGCGCGATACCGAAGATCAGGTACTTGTACTCGGCGATCTCCTGGAACCTGTCCGGCAGATAGGAGATCACGAACGCGCCCAGGATCACCCCGACCTTGTTCCCCGATCCGCCGAGCACCACCGCGGCCAGGAACAGCACCGAGGTGACCACGTCGAACTTCTGGTTGTTCACGAACCCGATCTGGCCCGCGTACAACACCCCGGACAGACCGCCGATCGCGGCGCCGATGGCGAAGGCCCACAGCTTGAACTTGAACGTGGGCACGCCCATGATCTCGGCCGCGTCCTCGTCCTCCCGGATGGCGATCCAGGCCCGGCCGACCCGGCTGCGCTCCAGGTTCCCGACCAGCACCAGCACGACGATGATGATCGTGATGGTCAGCCAGTACCACGGGGTTCCGTTGGTGGAGTTGAAGATCGGCGCGCCGGCGGCGTTCTCCAGCTCCGGGCGGCCGACGTCCTGGAAGCCGCGGTTGCCGCGCAGCGCAGGGACGTTGTCGGCCAGCAGGCGCACGATCTCGCCGAAGCCCAGGGTCACGATCGCCAGGTAGTCCCCGCGCAGGCGCAGGGTCGGTGTCCCCAGCAGCACGCCGGAGACCATGGTCACCAGCATCGCCACCGGGATCACCGCGATCCACGGGTAGTCCCAGCGCAGCGGGGATTCCGGCGAGGTCAGCAGCGCCGCGACGTAGGCGCCGACGGCGAAGAAGCCGACGTAGCCGAGGTCGAGCAGACCGGCCTGACCGACCACCACGTTGAGCCCGATCGCGATCAGCGCGAACCGGGCCGCGTTGAACAGCGCGATCTGGAAGTCGGTGCCCGGCTCGGTGGTCAGCAGCGGCGGGTTGATCAGCGGCAGCAGGTAGAGCAGGGCCACCAGCGGGATGAGCACACCCCACTGCTGGAACCGGTTCAGGCCGTTCCACCAGTCACGCACCCGCTGGCCGAAGGGCACGGCCGCGGTCTTCTCGTGTTGTGCGTTCATACCCGTGCCTTCCCGAGGGACTCGCCGAGGATGCCGGTGGGCCGGAACATCAGGACGACGATCAGCAGGACGAAGGCGACCACATCGCGCCACTGCCCGCCGAAGAGGGACTGTCCGTAGTTCTCCACCACACCCAGCAGCAATCCGCCGAGCACCGCCCCCCGCAGGTTACCGATCCCGCCGAGCACCGCGGCGGTGAACGCCTTGAGCCCCAGCAGGAATCCGCCGGTGTAGATGACACCGGAGGGGATCTGCATGACGTAGAACAACGCGGCGGCGCCTGCCAGCAGACCGCCGATGAGGAAGGTCACCATGATGACCCGCTCCCGGTTGACGCCCATCAGCGTCGCGGTGGTCGGGTCCTGGGCCACCGCGCGGATACCGCGGCCGAGCCTGCTGCGTTTGATGAAGGTGTCCGCGGCGAACATCAGCACCAGCGCGGCGAGGAAGACGATGATCTGCACGTTGGTGACCCGCGCGCCGAAGATCTCGAACTGGGTGGTCGGCCGGATGATGCGGATCGCACCCTCGGCGTTGCCGCCCCGCCAGACGAAGAAGATCTGCTGCAGCACGAAGGACGCGCCGATCGCGGTGATCAGGAAGACCAGCGAGGGCGCGTTCCGTTTGCGCAGCGGGCGGTACGCGACGCGTTCCACGATCACCGCCACCGCGCCGGAGACGATCATGCCGACCCCGATGGCCAGCACCAGGGTGGCGATGATCTCCCCCGTGTCCAGCGTGGGAGTCGGCCCCGGCTTGAAGCCGAGTGCGTCGAAGGTGAACCAGATACCGAAGGCGCCCGCGATGAACACCTCGGAGTGCGCGAAGTTGATGAGCCGCAGCACGCCGTAGACGAGGGTGTAGCCCAACGCCATCAGCGCGTAGATGCTGCCGTAGGACAACCCGTCCACGGTGTTGGCCCAGAAGTTCTCCAGCAGCAGGTCAACGTTGAAGCCGATTCCGCTTCCCGAGTCCTGCGCGAGAACTGTGCCTAGTTGCTGAATCACAGATCCGCCCGTTTCTTGCGGTGCACACGCCTGGGGCACGGACATACGCAGGCGAATGCGTGCATCCGTGCCCCAGTGCGGTGATGTCTCAGGTCGGGATTACTTGGTGATCGGCTTGAACTTGACGATCTTGCCGCCCTCGACCTTGTACGACCAGACGGGCGTGTCGGTGAGTTCACCGGTGGCGTCCCACTTGAACTTCTTGGTCAGGCCCTGGCCCTCGTAGTTCTTCACGAAGTCCAGCAGACCGGCGCGGTCCTTGAGGCCCTTGTCGATGCCCTTGAGCAGGATCGTCGCGGCGTCGTAGCCCTCGGCCGAGTAGGTCGACGGCTCCTTGCCGGAGAGCTGCTTGTAGGCGGTGGAGAACTCGGTGAAGGCGTCCGCGGGCACACACGGGCAGGTCAGGTAGGCGCCCTCGGCGCCGTCCGCGCCGCCCTTGATGAACTCATCGTCCTTGGTGCCGTCCGGCGCCACGAACTTCGCCTTGATGCCCTCGTCGAACAGCTTGGAGGCCAGCGGGCCGCCCTCGGCGTAGTAGCCGGCGAAGAAGATGGCGTCCACGTTGGCGGACTTCAGCTTGCTCGCGGTGGCGGAGAACTCGCGCTGGTTGGTCTTGATCTGGTCCTCGCAGGTGACCTTCGACCCCAGCGCGCCCTTGATCGCGTCGGCGAGGCCGGTGCCGTACTCCGAGTCGTCCCTGATCACGCAGACCTTCTGCGCCTTCAGTTCGTCGGTGAGGAACTTGGCCGCGGCCGGACCCTGCACCGCGTCGTTGCCCAGTCCGCGGAAGAAGGTCTTCCAGCCGTTCTTGGTCAGGCCGGGGTTGGTCGCCGACGGCGTGATGGTGACCAGACCGGCTTCGTTGAAGGTGCCGCCGACGGCCTTGGACTCACCCGAGAACGGCATGCCGATCACCCCGACGATGGTGGTGTCGGTGATCGCCTGGGTGACCACACCCGGGGCCTTGTCCGGGCTGCCCTCGGAGTCGTACTTCTTCAGGTTCACCTGGCAACCGGCGTTCGCGCTGTTGTGCTGGTTGATCGCCAGCTGCGCGCCGTTGAGGATGGCTTGGCCCAGCGCGGCGTTGCCGCCGTTGATGGTGCCGATGTAGGCGAGCGAGACATTGCTGCACTTGGCGTTGCCGTCACCACGCGGGTCGGCCGCGTCGCCCGGCTTACCCGGCGCCGCCTGTCCGCCCGAGGTCTGCCCCCCGTTGCCCGATGAACCGCTTCCGCCTCCGCACCCTGCGACGGTGAGCGCGATAACGCTCGCAACCGCCAGGGTCCGCACGAGTCGTGCTCCAGACACCCGTACCTCCACTTGCCCAATCCGCCACCGGCTGAACGGCGGCGGTGTCCCGTACCACTCCGGGACGTGGTTGGACCGGAAAGTAGCTGTCCGTTTCGTCGAAGCCCAGGGTCGCTACAGGAGCGTGTCCACATCGTGACGGTGGTGACGCACCGAACACGAAGCAGACCCAGCCAAGAAGAAACAAGATCCAAACGGGTGGTAACCCACCGTTTACATCACACTCCGTTGCAGGCCAACAGAGGGTGACCCAGTGGGCTCACCGCGTCGTCAGTTCAGGTTGTCCAGCACGGCGTCCGCGACCGCCTTCATGGTGGTCCGGCGGTCCATGGCGGTGCGCTGGATCCAGCGGAACGCCTCCGGCTCGGAGAGCCCCTGCTTGGTCATCAGCAGCCCCTTGGCCCGCTCGATGGCCTTGCGCGTCTCCAGGCGCTCGGTGAGCCCGGCGACCTCGTTCTCCAGCGCGCTCAGCTCGGCGAAACGGGAGACGGCCAGCTCGATGGCAGGCACCAGGTCGCGCTTGGCGAACGGCTTGACCAGGTAGGCCATCGCCCCCGCGTCCCTGGCCCGTTCGACCAGCTCACGCTGGCTGAAGGCGGTCAGGATGACCACCGGCGCGATCCGGTCCCTGGCGATCTCGCCCGCGGCCTCGATGCCGTCCTTCTTGGGCATCTTGACGTCCATGATGACCAGGTCCGGCCGCAGCTCACCGGCCAGCTCGACGGCCCGTTCGCCGTCTCCGGCCTCGCCGACGACCTCGTAGCCCTCCTCGCGGAGCATCTCCACCAGGTCGAGGCGGATGAGCGCCTCGTCCTCGGCGACGAGCACGCGGCGCTGGACGGGGGCGGCCTGTTCCTGGGCCTCGGCAGCCGGCTGGGTCACCGGGGTCCTCCTGCGGTCTCGGCACTGCACTGAACGCGAAACCGCAGCTTACCTGTGCCCCCGAGACGGCTTTGTGAACGCGGCAGGTGATCGGTGTGACATTCCACGCCGCGATCCCCTGGCCACTTCCGGACTGTCCGCCCCCGGACACCCCCACCGCCCCCGCTCACCCCTGCCCGGCAGGCTCCGCCGCCGCGACCCGCCGCCCCTTGCCCCGCGCGAAGGCGAACGCGGCCACCGCGGTCGGGAAGTTCATCACGATCCCGTAGACGGCGGCCGGGATCGCCATCACCGGACTGCCCAGCACCACTGTGGCCACCGCGATGGCCAGCACCCCGTTGTGGATCCCGATCTCCATCGCGGAGGCGATCGCCTGCTCCCTTGGCACCCGGAACACCCGCGGCACCAGATACCCGATCACCAGGCAGCACACGCAGAAAGCCAGCGCCCACAACCCAACCCCACCCAGGTGCGTCAGGAACACCGTCCACTGCGCCACCACCGCGGTCGTGACCACGATCGCCAGCACCAGCACCGCCGCGATCCTCACCTGCCCCGCCACCCGCACCGCGAACGCGCTGAACCGATGCCGCACCCACATCCCCAGCGCGACCGGCACCAGCACGGTCGCGAACACCTGCACCAGCTTGTCCGCCTGGAACCCGATCTCCTTGCCCGCACCCAGGAAATAGGTCATCGACAGGTCGACCACGATCGGCAAGGTGGCCAGCGCCAGCACCGAGTTCAACGCCGTCACCGCGATGTTCAACGCCACATCCCCACCCGCGAGATGGCTGAACAAACTCGCCGAACTCCCACCAGGCGCGGCCGCCAGCAACATCGCCCCCACCGCCAGTTCAGCGGGCAACCCAAACCCCAGCACCAGCCCAAACCCGACCACCGGCAACACCAGCATCTGGCAGGCCAGCGTGATCACCGCGGCCCGCGGCGAGCGCGCCACCCGCCGCAGGTCCACCCCGGTCAGGGTCAGGCCCAGCCCGAACATCACCAGCGCCAGCGCCACCGGCAGGAACATCGAGAACGACACGGAAACTCCTCGCCCAACCCCAGCACAGCCAAGATCACCCGCCCAGACCGTACGTCAGCCCCGCCCCGCTCACGGCAGGGTCACCGGACCACCCGCGTTGCCGATGATCCGGCGCAACACCCGCACCGCGGTGGCGTAGTCCGCGTCGCTGACCCCGTCGTGCAACCGGCCCCGGATCCCCGCCGTGAGTTCGGCCAGCCGCGCCCGCCCGGCCACCCCCGCCCCGGTGAGCGTGAGCCGCCCGCCCTCCCCCACCGCGATCCACCCCTTGCCGAGCAGATCGTCCAGGACCGCCGGGTAGGTGGAGACCTCGCCGATCTGCGGCGTCAGGTACTGCCGCAGGAAGTCGGTGACCTCGGTCCTGGTCAGCCCACCCTGGTGATTGGCCAGGGCGTTGAGGGTCATCCAGTGCCGCTGGGTCACGCCCAGGGTGCCGTGGGTCTCGTGGATGTGGCGGATGACCGTTTCGTGCGCGAGCCCGGTCCAGTAGCCGACCGGCTGCCGCGCGAGTTCCGCGTCGTCAGGTTCCATGCCAGCACACGCTAGAAGCTCAAGCACGCTGGAGGTCAACACCGCGGATAATTCTCCTGATCCGCCACCGCTCTCCACTATGCATTAATAACGCCAGGCCGGGCAGGAAATGCCATGGTAGCGGTTCGGGAATTCGACCCATCAGCAATATGATGACGTCGTCGTATGATGCATGGGGGTGACATTTCTCGACAGAATGCGGGTCATGCCGGAAAATCGGATGAGCGCGACATCCCTGCAGACACACCCATGTCGCACCCATTTTCCCTGCTCCCACCCAAAAGGAAATCCCATGCATGACGACGATGAGCCGATCGGCCGGGTACTCGGCAGGCGGCAGGCGTTGATTCTGCTCGGTGCCGCGGGTGCCACACTCACGGTCGCGGGATCCGCCATGGCCAGTGCCACCACCTCCACCGCGGGCCCGCCCGAGGTCTGCGCGCTGGACTGCGTGGTCAAGCCAGAGCAGATGGAGGGTCCGTACTTCGTCGACGAGCGGCTCAACCGCTCCGACATCCGCAGCGAGCCTGCCACCGGCCAGCTGGTGCCCGGCACCGCGCTGACGATCAACTTCACCGTCCAGCAGATTCGTCAGCAGCAGTGCACTCCGCTGCCGGGCGCGATGGTCGACCTCTGGCAGTGCGACGCGTTCGGGCTGTACTCCGATATCCCGTCCCAGGGCAGCTCCGGCCGCCGATTCCTGCGCGGTTACCAGAACACCGACCAGGCGGGTGCGGCGCGGTTCATCACCATTCTGCCGGGCTGGTACAGCGGTCGCACGCTGCACATCCACCTCAAGATCCGCACCACCGGAACCAACGGCCGGCCGTACGAATTCACCTCGCAGCTGTACTTCACGCCCGAGTTCGGCGCGGCCTATCTGCGGACCGAACCGTACCGGCGCAGGGGACCGGCGAACACCACCAACAACCGGGACTCGATCTACCGCAACGGCGGCGCCCAGATGCTGCTGCGCCCACAGCAGGCCGGCACCGCCTACACCGCGGACTTCGCGATCGGCCTCGACCTGTCCAACACCCAGGTCGGCCGGCCCGACTAGGGGCGGCAGGTAGCGGAGCGCCCTTGCGACAAGATCAGCCCCTGACCGGGTTCTTCCTGGTCAGGGGCTGATCTAATGGTTAAACAGGGTGCCCCGGGCGAGGCTCGTACAGCATCCACACGAAACCGCACCCGCCGTGAGCTGCGGCTTTCCGCCACGGTCAGGATTGATCGGCCCCGTCGGGGTCAGGGCGTTGGTGCCCCATGACGACCTCATGGTGGCGCAGGCCCTTGCCCTGTACGGGGCCACGCGCAGACGGACCCACTTCTGACCAGCGGTTCTCCGGTGGGATTCTGGTGATCAAGGGCAGTTCCCAGGTCGATAGCCCTGGAGGCGATGCCTGATGGCCACTTTGGGACACGACTCGTCGAGCCAGTCCTCGACGGAGTCAGCAGTCATTGTCCGAGCAGTCACTGTGATCATGGGGACGGTTGTTGGGCTCACGTTCCTGTTCGGTTTCGGCAACGTCCTCAACCTGGCCCTTCGGCTGGGAGTGCCGGTTTGGGTGGCACCGCTCGTCGCGCCCGCGATCGATCTTTCGATCCTGGGGCTCCTACTGGGTACGCGGCACCTCGCGCTCACCGGCGCTTCCGCGGACGTGCTACGTCCGGCCCGCCGACTGCTGATCTTCGCGAGCGTGGTCACGCTGGCGTTGAACGTGGCGGACCCCCTCGTGGCCGGCGAGTACGGCAAGGCGGCGTTCGACGCTGTTGGACCGCTTCTCTTGATCGGCTGGGCCGAGGTCGGCCCCGGGTTCCTGCAGGCGATCCATGCGTGCCGAGAGCGCGGGCATACGAATGACATAGACGTACGCGGAACCGCCGCAGTGGCGGAGTTGGGTAGAGAAGCGCCCCACTTCCCGCCGACGAGCCGGAGTTCAAAGCGTGGCGATCGACGGGAGTCCAACAGGCGGGAGTCCGCAGTTGAGGATTCCGCGCGAGGTCCGCGGAAGCAAGCCGCCAGAAACGGCAATCACCTAACGGCCGAGTTCACGCCGGAGTTGGTGGACCGTGCCGTGAAGGCTAACGCGGAGCACATTCGAGAGTACGGCCGTGAGATCGCATCCGAAACCTTGCGGCACCTCCTGCGGCAAGACGGCATCCCGATCGGAACGACGCGGGTTCGTCGCTTGGCGAGGCTGGCGCGCTCGGCGTCTTCGAGTTCTGCGACCAGGCCGGAGAGTGACCGCGACTGTGCGCCGCCCGATGGTGGTCGCGTTACGAACGACGATTCGGCGTCAGGCGGGCAGGACGTCCCAGAGGGTCTGGCCAGCGAGTTGGCGGGTCAGCGCGTCGATGACGGTGCTCGCTCCCTGCTGCCGGAGAGTGTCGTCGTTGAGGGTGAATCGGTGGTATTGGCTGGTGGTGCCTTTACGTGATCCGGAGAGTGTGCCGTCACCAGGGTTACGGAGCGGGTCCATCGTGACCGTGACCAGCCCGCAGCGCACGAGCATGCGGTGGGCCTCATAGGTGGCGCGGTCGAACCCGAAGGTCTCCGTTCTCATCCGCTGGGCCAGGAACAGGTTGGAGCCGGGTTCTACGGGCCCCAGGGAGCGGGCGAGGAACCGCAGGGCGAGGTAGAGGCTGATCTCGTTGTCGGTCAGCGCGTGGACCCAGCCGTTGAGGAAGAACTCGGCAGGCACCGTGACCGAGCTGTTGATCTCCGGCACCGAGTAGGGCGCCTCGGCGCTGGTCTCGTCCAGCAGGCGGAACCCGGCGAAGCGGTGGTAGCCGACGCCCGCTTCGATCATGCCGTGGTCGGCCAGCCGGGCGAGGGCGTGCTTGAGCTGGCGGACCCGGTTCTGCTTTGCCGTCGCCCCGCGCACCATGCCGGAGGAGTTAGCGGCGAGTGAACACACCAGCTCGGCCCAGGACGGCTCACCCACTGTCCGGGGGTCCACCAGCGGCCGCCTGCTCGGCTCCCCGGCGCGCGCCCCGGGGCATTGGGCCTCGAACAGCGCCATTAGCTGCAGTTGCACCGCCAGGCTGCGGGGCGCGCTGATCCGACGCAGCGGCGGCAGCGGCTTGTCAGGACCTGCGCGGGCGAGCAAACCGTGACGCAGGCGGACCCGGTGCGGTCCGTGGCGCCAGATCCGCTGTCTGGCGCGTCGCACAGCGGCGTCGAGGCCGGTGTCGACCAGCGCGCGCAGGGTGCGCTGGCGCAGTTCGAGGCGGCCACGGAGGGAACGCACACCTGGGCTGCCCTGACTTCGCACGTAATGACATCTACCAACTGACCGCTCTGACGGGAATAGGGCGGTGGGCAACTGGTCCTGAGCATTCGTCAGGTGCGAGCGGGTGAGTCGACGGCTCTGACGTGGGCCGATCCTGTTCTGCGGCACCACCGGCACACCAAAAACACGGGGTAGCGACCGGGGCCGAGCATGGAGGTCTTCTCCCTTCTCGCTGTCGCTTCGGGCATGGCGATGTCCCTGTTCTGGCCCCGGTCTTCGTCCCCGATTCCGCCCGGCGCGACCGGCGATGCTCATGGACGTCCAGTACCGGAGGTGGGGGAAACGCCATGAATCCGCCGGAGTTCCACACACCGTCAGCCGAGGCCGGCCCGCCCCACCGGGGTTGTCTGGCCGTGGCCGCCTTCCTCCGCTGTGCGATCGCTGGGAAGGGGGTGCATGACATTGATCGAGTTCATCGAGATTGAGCGGGAGCTGAGCTTCAGCGGCGCCAAGCAAGAGGGCTAACCAGGTTGAGGAGTTTCCATGCAGCGGCCACGAATCAAGTTCGAGCACCAGCCCGTGCGGTACGGCGTTGATCGCGTCCGCTTCGGCGGCAACATCCCAAGCATCGCCGGCGATGTCCGGGATCCGGATGGCTGGGTGTGGGCGCTGGCCGGAACCCTCGACGGGACACGCACGGTGGACCAGGTGGTCGCCGACCTGGTCCACCGTTTCCCCGGCAAGACCCGAGGTGACGTGCTGGAGGACCTCGACTGCCTTCGTCAGGACGGGCGTCTCGAAGACGCCGCCGAACCAGACCCCGTCGAGCTGTCCGCGGCAGAGCGGGAACGGTATGGCCGCGGCCAGGCGTACTTCCGGTGGGTCGACCGCCTCCCGCGATCGACGAGCTGGGCAGCCCAGAAGTTGTTGCGGCAGGCGCACGTGACGGTCGCCGGGACCGGCGGCGCGGGTGGCATAGCCGCGCTGGCCCTGGCCGTCTCCGGGGTCGGCCACGTGCACTGCCTGGATCCCGACAGGGTGGAACTGTCCAACCTCAACCGCCAGATTCTGTTCACTGAAGCCGACCTGGGACGTCCCAAGGTCGAGGTGACTGTAGAACGCCTGCGGGCGCACAACTCCACCATCGAGATCACCGGGGAACGCACCACCATCGACGGCCCCGCCGTACTGCGCCGGCTGGCCATCGGCTGTCATGTCCTGCTGGTCACGGCTGACGACCCGCCAGAGATCCGGTCCTGGGCCAACCGGGCTTGCCAGGAGACCGGCACCGCCTGGGTGCACGCGGGCTACCACGGACCGCAGGTCAACATCGGCCTGTACCGTCCGGGCCCCGGGCCCTGTTATGACTGCGCTCTGGCCGCGCAACGGCAACGGCGAGCGGAGCAGCCGCCGGTGACCTTGTGGCCCGGCGCGGATCTGGCCACCCCGGTGCAGGCCGCGAACATCTCGTCGGCGGGGACGGCAGGCTTGATGGCCGCGCACGCGGTGATGAGCCTGATCACCGGCGCTCCAGCGTTGCCAACCAACTGCGAGATCGGCGTCAACCTGGCCACGCTGCGCGAAAGTTCCACGGTCGGTCCAGCGGAACCACGGTGGGATTGCCCGACCTGTGGCCCGGCCGGCGTCTGACCTTCATCGCTGCCCGCCGCCGACCCTGTGCTGGATGTCGGCGGCCCGGGTGGCCAGGGCCTCGGCTTGGGCCTCGTCGAAGCCGTCAAGCAGCGCGGCGGCCTCCTGGAGAAGCTGGTGTGCTCGCGCCAGATCACCGAGGTGTTCCCAGGAGGTCGCCGCCGTCACCAGCGCGGTCGCGAGGTACTGCTCGGCCCCGGCCAACTGCCGGAACAGCGCGGCGGCGCGACCGGCGATGTCGATCGACCGCTCGTGCTCGCCCAGCGCCTGCCGGGCCACCGCGGTGCGGTGCATCGCATCGGCTTCCCCGACCTGGTCTCCGGCCTGACGGCGTAGCTGGAGTTCCCGTTCGGCATGGGTCAAGGCTTGCCGGAACTGGCCCAGTTCCAGGCTGATCTCGCCGAGGTTGGCCTCCACGATCGCCTCCGGACGCCCACCACCGACCCGCCGGGCCGTCGGCAGCGCTTGCCGGAAGTAGGCCAGCGCCTCCTCGAAGCGCTGCTGGCTCTGCCGCACCTGCCCGAGACCAACGAGCGCGCCGTAGTGCCGCCTGGGGTTATCCAGCTCCTCGGCCAGGGCGAGTTCACTGCGGTAGTCGGCCTCCGCCTCGGCAAGCCGCCCCAGATCCGAGTAGGTGTTGGCCCGCAGGGTGAACAACCATGCCGCCGCGGCCCGGTTTCCGATCCGCTGGGCGAGGTCGACACCGTGGGTGTGCATGTCCACCCGCACCGCCCACAGCGCGCGTTGACGGAAGGTGAGAAACCGCGCGGCTTCGGCGAGACAGAGAGCCGGCTCGTGGAGCTGGTGACGGACCGCAGCGCCTAGGGCGGTGCCCAGGTTGTCCAGTTCGGCATCCAACCAGGCCAGCGCCTGCACCCGATCAGCCAACGGCACGTCGGCACCCACTTGCGCCAGCGTGCTGTCGAGGAACCACAGGCCGGGGAAGACGAGCCGGTCGGCGAACTGGGCAATGCGGGCATACCAGGTGATCACGGAGACCGTTGCCGACCGTCGATCCTCGGCGGTGTCGTCGTGGTCGGCTCGGTGGGCGGCGTAGGCGTGCAGCAGGTCGTGGCAGCGGTAGCGCCTGCGCCCGACCGGCTCCACGAGATGGGCCGCGGTGAGAGCCTCTAGCAGCCGGTAGGCACGGGCAGGCTCGATGCCGGCGAGCACGGCGGCGGCCTCGACGCCGAACTCCGGGCCGGGATGCAAGCCCAGTCGCCGGAACAGCAGGGCCTGGTCGGCGGGCAGCTGGGTGTAGGACCAGTCGAAGACGGTGCGTACGGCGCTGCGGTCGTCGCCACTGCTGCTGAGGGTATCCAGGTGGCTCTCCTCGCTGGTGATGTCCTCCACCACATCGGCGACGGTGGTGTGCGGGCGCACGGCGATGCGGGTGGCGGCTACCCGCAAGGCCAGTGGCAATCGCGCACAGAGGCGGATGAGTTCGGCCACCGCGGCGGCTTCGGCGTCGGCTCGCTCCGGGCCGATGATCCCGCGCACCAGGTCCTCGGCTTCGGCGGAGGTGAACAGGTCCACGGTCAGCGGGGTCGCCGCCTCGGCCACGGCCAGCCCGGTCAGGTTTGCCCGGCTGGTTACCAGCACCAGACATTTTGGGGCGCCGGGCAGTAGCGGCCGGACCTGGTCGGCGCTGCCCGCGTTGTCCAGCAGGATCAGCGTCTGCCGCTCGGCCAGCAGTGACCGGTACAGCGCGGTCTGGGCATCCAGCTCGGCGGGGACGCGGTCCTCGGCGACCCCGAGATCGCGGAGGAACGCGGCCAGCACCAGTGCCGGGGCGACCGGGGTGCTGGGACCGTGGCCGCGTAGATCGGCGTACAACGTGCCGTCGGGGAAGTGGTGCTGCGCGCGGTGCGCCCAGTGCACGGCCAGTGTGGTCTTGCCGACTCCGGCGGTACCGTCCAGCACTGCCAGCGCCATGGTTCCGGGGCTGGGGCGGGGGTGGGTGCTCAGCAGGGTGTCCAGGGCGGCGAGCTGATCGGCGCGCCCGGCGAAGTCCCGCAGCGCCGGGGGAAGCTGTCGGGGCGCCGACGCGGCTGGCAGCGGGGCGGGCGGGGACAGGACGAGCTGGTGGATGGTGCCAGCCTGCACTACATGTCCGGTGACGCTGCCACTGATCTGGTTGCGCACGTCGATCCGCTCGGTCACCTATCCAGTCTCGCCCGGTCACTGAGCACGCTATGCGGGATCTGGCGGAGGCCACCCGGTCGGACCAGCATCCCCAGGCCCGGGTCAGGACTCGTTGAGCTGGTCAAGCAACTCCTGGGCCTGCTGAGCAAGCTTCTGGGCGCTGGGGTCGGAGAACTCCGCCACACCGGAGAGGGCCTGCCGACACCACCGCCGCGCCTCCACATGATCACCGTGGTCCTGCCACACCCGCGCCAGACCTAGACACACCATGCCTTCCGTTACCCCGTCGGCTGCGTCGTGCAGCAACGGGAGGGCTTGCTGGTAGTGGTCGAGTGCTTCGTCGAAACGCCGCCGACCCCGGTAGAGGTTGCCGAGGTTGTTCAGGGTCTGGCCTTCGCCGTGACGATCGTGCACCTCACGGTGCGCCTCCAACGCTTGCTCGAAGTGGTCGAGTGCTTCGTCGAAACGCCGCAGACCCTGGTAAACGACGCCGAGGTTGTTCAGGGTCTGGCCTTCGCCGTGACGATCTTGCACCTCACGGCAAATGAGCAAGTCCTGCTGGAAGTGGTCGAGCGCTTCGTCCAAACGCCACAGGTCCTCGTAGAGGTTGCCGAGGTTGTTCAGGGCCTGGCCTTCGCCGTGACGATCGTGCACCTCACGGCGTATCGCCAGCGCTAGCTGGAAGTGGTCGAGTGCTTCGTCGAAACGCCGCAGACCCTGGTAAACGACGCCGAGGTTGTTCAGGGTCCGGCCTTCGCCGTGACGATCGAGCACCTCACGGCGTATCGCCAGCGCTAGCTGGAAGTGGTCCATCGCCTCGTCGAAACATCGCGCAAACGCAAGTGCCTCCCCCAAGTCATTCAGCGCTTGGCCCAGCGCCTGGGGATCATGGGTGTGCTCGGCTGCGGCGCGCGCATCCCGCTGGACCGTGATCCAGTCCGCTGCGTGCTTTCGGAGCAGGAAGAAGCGCTGGAGCCGGGCCGCAAGCTGATGGGCATGGCGACCGTCTCCGGAGAGAACGGCCCGAGCCGCGGCCGCGACCAGGGTGGGGTACTCGATGTCCAACCACGCCAGTGCGGCGTCACGCCCGCCGAATCGCTCCGATCGCGCATCCGGCCCGGTAGTCGGGTTTAGCCAGGCGTCAGCAGCTCCGGTGGTTTCCAGATAGTGCTCCATCAACCGGGTGCTGGCCTGGTCCTGATCCTCAGCGGATTCCTCCTCCCGGACACGCTCGTAGGCATACAGACCAATGAGGTCATAGAACCGCCACCACCCTACTGGCGGAATACCCGGCTCCAGCAGGTTGGCCCGGCGAAGCTCAGCCAGCAACCGGCTGGTGGTGCGCAGCGGCCGGTCGATCAACGCGGCAGCCGCCTCCACACTGGTCTGCGCGCCGGGGTTGAGCGCCAGCAACCGGAACAGTCGTGCCTGCTCGGGTTTGAGAACCTGGTAGGACAGGGAGAAGGCAACCCGGACTCCCAGGTGGTCGTCGTGCTGAAGTTCTTGCAACCGGCTGGCACTGTCTGCCAACAGTTCAGCCAACTCGGCTACCGGCCGCTCCGGCGCATCGGCCAGCAACGACGCGACGATCTTCAACGCCAGCGGCAGATACCCACACCAGCGGGCCACCTCAGCCGCGGCACCTGGTTCGGTGGCAATCCGCTGATCCCCATGCCGGGAGCCGCGCAGGTGATCGTCAAGTAGCTGCACCGCCTTGTCCGGGGTAAGGATCTGCAGGTCCAACTGCTCCAAGCAGTCCAGGCCGGACAGGGAGCAGCGGGAGGTGACTATCACGCGATGGGCCGCACTGCCCGGCAACAGCGGGCGCACCTGATCGCTGCTCGCGGCGTTGTCGGCGATGATCAGCACCCGCTGGCCCGCGCGGGCACGGGCGGCCAGCACCGAGCGGAACAACGCTGCGCGGTCACCCTCCTGACTCTGGTCGGCGGGCACACCCAGCTGCGTCAATAGGGTGAACAGCGCATCCTCTGGGCGTAGCTCTGGCTGGAGCGAGTGGCCACGCAGGTCGACAAACAACACCCCACCGCCGAACCACCCCCGATCCAGCGCCTCATGCGCGGCGTAGACGGCCAGGGTGGTCTTGCCGACCCCGGCCCGACCGCTAACCCTCGTGCCGATCAGCAACACTCGCTGCTCAGGCGAGGACTGGAGGCGCTCAAGCAGCCAGTCGACCTGCACCTTCCGCCCAACCAACCGTGGCCGGGGGCCCAGGGCCATCGGCGGACCCATCGTGAAGTCCGTGACGGCAGGCGCAGGCGCGGGCGCATCCAGTTCCGGAGCGGCACGCCGGATCTGCTCGATCCGGTTGCGCAACTCCCTCCCCGGCTCGGTGTCATGCTCGCGCGCCAGGTAGGTCCGGAAGGTGTCGTAGACCCGCTCGGCCTCGGTCGGTCGCCCAGCCCGATACAGGGCCAGGAGCTGGTAGCCGACCAGATCCTGATCATCTGGGAACAGGGATCGTGGCTCGTCGATCTCGGACAACACCTGGCGGTGCTGCCCCAGGGATAGCCGGGCTGCCAGCAGCAGATGCCATGCTTCCCCGCGCCGGAGCTGGAGGCGCTGGCGTTCGGTGCCCAACCAGGATTGGTCCTCGCTGAGGTTCTGCAACGCCGTACCCGCACCCTGCTGCCACTCATTGAGGGCCGCCTGGGCTGCTACGGCGACCTTGGCGGGGTCGGTGTGCGCGCGGGCGGCGCCGAGCTGGTCGAGGAAACGGCAGTAGTCCACATGCCGCCGGTCCACGGTGAGCTTGTAGGCGTCCGGCAGCTGCGGCAGGTCGGCCCTGTCCCCGAAGGTGCGCTGCAAGAGGTGACGCAGCCGCTTGGCAAGATCGGTCAGGCCGGTCTTGCTCGGCTTGTCACCCCAGAGCTGGGAACACAGCCGCCTTCTGGGAATCTGCCTCGTCTCCGCCAACAGCAGCAAGGCCAGGAGCGCCCGGTCCTGCTGGGCGCGGAGCGGAACACCCTTGCCGTGGTCGTCGAGGATCTCCACCGGTCCCAACAGCAGAAAATCCATCAGCGTCCCCTCACCCGCGATAGATCCGGCCAGGGTAGCCGCACTGCCTGGCGGTTGGGCTGATGTCGCCAGGATCTACCGCTTTCGGGCGAGTGTCCCCGTGGGACGCCGGAGCGGCAGGCCCTCGGCGTTGACACCGAGGGCCTGGCCGTCCGCGGTGACAGTCCTCGCCCCGGGAACGAGTTCGTGGACGGCCGCCATGAGCAATCGGATGCTGCTGCAGGTTCGTGGCTGGTTACCGGCCCAGCGCCCACCAGAGCGCTTCGTCTGCACCGTTGAAGAAGTCTTGGCCGTCGAACTCGGTGCCGCCGAGATAGACGCGGCCGGTAATCATGTGGTGTTCGGCGTCGGCCTGCGCCGGGGTCGGGCGGCGGTCCTTGCCCCATTCGGTGCGAGTGCCGGAAGTGAATTCGGCCAGTCCTTGCGTCCATGCCAGAGCGTGGATCTGCCCCTTGACATAGTCGCCTCGATCGCGAAGCGGGTTCAGCTCGCCAGCTCGCTGCATGATCTCATTCTCGGTGCGCAACGTCGGCTCAGGGTGCGCGATGCCCATCGCCTGAACGACGGCCAGTGCGTCCGCTTGGGTGCGCTCGACGATCTCCAGGGCGATGCAGCCGGGCCAGGGGTAGGGCTTGCGTGCGCCGGTCAGCCAGATCTCCGGCGCGTCGGAGGTCGAGTCGTTGCGCCAGAGCTGGGCGTAGAAGCTGCTGCTGCCCTCGTCCCAGCCCCAGATGCTTTGCTGTTCCCAGCCGGGCAGGTCGACGGCGTCGTGCAGTTGATAGCCAGGCCTGGCGGTGTGGTTACGGGAGTGGTCGGGAACGCTCATGGTGATCAGTCTGCCGTTCCCGAGTAGCTGACTGAAGGTCATCCGGCTGCCTCGGTCCGGACCATCTCGACGAACATCTCGTCGGGACCTGCCCCTCGCGTGCGCCGTAGTCCTCCTCGGACGACTGATCCTGGCTAGGTCGTGATCTGCCGAGTAGTCGTGACGCTCCTGCACATCAGACACTCTTGATCAAGAGAGCATCTACCTGCACAAATACTCAAAAGAGTGGCAATTACTGGAATATCTTGGAACTCTGCTACGGTTCCGGCCATGGCGGAGTCACTGGAGGACCTGGAGCGCCGCATCGGCGATCTCCGGAACGCGGTGCGACGGGCGGCCATGTCCGGCGACCGAGTCCGAGCAGGCGAATTGCGCGCTGATCTACGCAAGGCGGAGGACGCCTGGGGCGAGGCCATCACGGCGCTGACCGAGCCGGCGAAGGAGCCGGCACCGTCCAGTACCTCAGGGCCGATGGTGTCGATCCGGGACCAGGTGCACCAGGCCCTCACTGTTCTCGGCATTCCGGCCTCACCCAAGTTGATCGTCGCCGTACATGGCGCCTTCTTCGCGGGCGAACTGGTCGGGACCCAGCTGACCAGTCTGCGCCGCGACGAGGAACGTTCCTTTCGGTCCTCGCCTCACGCCCGCCCGTACTACCTGTGCAGTGCTCTGACCGCGGACCGGCTCGTGCCTGCCCGCGGCCTACTGGCGGTCTCCACCTGGCCGCTGACGCAGCGCGTCATAGGACCACTCAGTCCACGCGTGGACTTCCTCACCGCGGCCATCAGGCTGGCTGATCAGGTCAGCCGGATCGCGGAACCGACTCTGCCCGCGCAGCGGCTGCTGTGGCAGTTCGCCGCGAACATCCCCGGCGCCACCACAACCTTCGAGGCCATGGTGCCGGCCAAGGTTGCCGACGCGGCGAAATCAGAACTGACCATCCACCACGAAGCCGACCACGCACACCGTGCGGCGGCGGCATCCCGAGGCCGGACGCAGCTCGATGAGATCCATCAGCTGTTCGGCTCGGCACTCAAGCTCGTGCACCGCACCAAGAACGACGCTTGAACGAACTCTCTCCCGCGCTCCCCCGCGAAGGAAGACAGTGAAGGACATCAACGCCCGGCTCGACCGCATCCGCGGATCGGCCGAGCCACTCAAACACAACGCGCGGACCATCGCCGCGCTGACCAGCAACCCAGGCTGCGCACGCAGGGCCGTCCTGGACGGGGCGGCCGTTGACAAGCAGGCGCTCGCCGAACACCTCGGATTCGCCATTCCGTTCGGCATGTCGAACTTCGCCCTCGCGCGCGGCAACGCGTTTGAGGCGCACGTCAAGGCGAACGGTTGTGCTCAATTGTTGCGCCTTCTGCGTGAACAGCTTGGGCTACCGCTGCCGGAGGTGTCCTACGACGACCTCAACAGCGTTGCTGGGCACGAGACGTTGGAGGCGCGGTACCTCCGTTCGCGCCAACTGCTGGCGCATGCGGCGGACTCCAACCACGACGCCGGGACCCTGTTTGACCACCCGCTGTTGAGGATCGACATCGGCGGGCGCAACGTGTACCTCGAGCCGGACCTCATCGCGTTCCAGCTCCGGGATCGCTTCCACGTTGTGGAGATCAAGTCCTTCCCGATCATCGACCGGCAGGCGGACGGAAGCAAGGTCGCCGCGGCGGCGATCCAGTCCTCCGTCTACGTCCTGGCACTACGCGACCTCCTCACACAGTGGGGCGCCGACCCGGAACTCGTCTCGCACCAGGTGATCCTGGTGTGCCCCGAGGACTTCTCGAACTGGCCGACCGCCGCCCTGCTCGACGTGCGCAAGCAACTGACGGTCGTGCGACGCCAGCTTGCCCGGCTCACCAGCATCGATACGATCATGTCCACCTTGCCAGCTGGCCTGACCCTCGACCTGCGGCCCGATGAGACGGGCAAGGCGACGCGGCCGGTCGCCGAACTGGTCGACGCGCTTGGACAGCTCGAAGCCCGCTACGCACCGGAATGCCTCGCCACCTGCGAGATGGGTCGCTTCTGCCGAGCAGGCGCACAGGGACAGTCTGCCGCGCTCGGCCGGTCCGTCCAGGAGGATCTGGCTGGGATCGACACGTTCTCCGTCGCCCTCGGATTGGCCGACGGCACGCTGATGCCGGGTGCTCACCAACTCGAGGCGGCGCAACTGCTGCGGCTCGCTGACGCGCTACGCCAGGAATGCCTTGGCGGGGTCGCATGAGCACGCTCACCGCGCTGGCTCGCGCCCACGCGGCTCACCTCGGCCGCGCCCAGCCGATAACCACCGTGCGGCACGTCCACATCGCCGACCGCCCGCTGGTCTGCGTGCCACTGGCAATGGCCGGCGAGGCCAACGCACCGCTGGCCATCCTGGTGGGCCAGGACCGGACAAACCCGAAACTCATAGTTGTTCCGCAGCCACGGAACCGGACACAGCGTTTCGAGTTCGCCGACTCGCTCGCCCTCGTTGTCCTGAACTACCTTTCCACCTTCCTCACCTCCACCGGGCACGCGGTGGAAGCCCCACAGGTGTGGGTGCCCAGCCGCGCAGGCATCGACTGCCTCCGGTTGTTCGGGAGGTCCACCCGGCTTCGTCGCACCACCGGTCCCTACGCCGTGTCTGTTTCCGTGCCCAGACTCGGCACCTGGCTGAGCTTCCTCGCCGAACGCGCGGGATACCCAGGCTCATCGATGTTGCTGGCCGCTACTGACGTGCTGGCGCAGCACTGGGCGACTGGGCAGAGCGCCTACGAGGACAGTCAACTGGCCGCCCAGTTCGGCTGGGTTGAACCGCCGCCGGGGATGACCGGTCCGCAAGCCGCGCGCGTGGCCGAGGATCCGATCCGCTGCCCTCCGGCCGGCCCCGTCACTGACCCCACTTTCGATCGCGAGGTCCTGGCGCCAGCCATTGCCGAGTACGACGCCGCGGCCAGTAGGTCCGGACAGGCGCGAGCCATCGCCCGCTTGGAGGGCGTGCTGCTTGGCCAGCTTGACCCCACCTGGCACCTGCTGTGGCGTGTCATCGACCGGCTTCGACAGCTGCCGGCGGGAGAGCATGTGGCGGCTCGTTGGTCGCGAGACAGGGAGGACTATCTGAGGTTCCACGACCGTGTCGCTACCGGCGGCCTCCCGCAGCCGAAACGGGACAGCGCCGTTGCCGCCGCGATCGGGCTCAATGATCTCGAACGACGTCAGGCCGCCTACGACGCACAGCGCGCCTTCGACGATCCGCTGGTCATGGCTGAGCACCGCCTCAGCGGTGACGCGTTCGTCGGCACGGTCACCACCGTGCTCTCGGACCGACGAATTGGTGCGGGACGAGGTGCTGTCTTGCGGCCATTGATCACGGTCGCCACCAGCGATCGCGTCCGGCTTCAACCGGGTGAGGCGAACTTGCACGACCAGACGCGCCCGAAGCAGCGCGCCGAGATCATTTCCATGACCGCCACGACGGCTGACGAGCTGGAGATCACGGTGCAGCTCGCCGGCGGCATGGGCCGCGGTAGAACGCCTGCACCGCGCAGCGTGCCCGCCGTGGGCGACCGGGTCTGCTTCAGCAACCTCACCGACAGTTTCCAGCCCCGCGGAACTTTCCCGGACAGAGAGGACACGCCGTGGACACACGGCGGACCACCGGTCCAGCCGGGTCCGGTCAATGACACTGACGCGGCGGAGGAGTGGTCATGATCGGGGAGGACGCTGCCACCGAGGCGCGTACCGCCATCACCGCGGTGCTGACCGAATTCACCACGGGCGGATCTCCTGGTGTCGTGGTGGATTCCCCGCCGGGCGCGGGCAAGTCCACCCTTGTGGTCGAAGCCGCCACCCGGCTCGCGGAAAACCACGAGCCAGTAATGGTCGTCGCCCAAACCAACGAACAGGTCGACGACCTCGTCGACCGGATGGCGCGTGTGACCCCCGCAGTGCTGATCGGCCGATTGTCTGCCCAGGACTACGTGCCCACACCCCGGGTCAACCACAGCAACGTCGCTGTCGCCACCAACGTTACTGACCTCGGCCAGCCTCAGATAACCGTTGGCACGGCGGCGAAATGGGTGCACATCACCGACCGCCGATGGCCGTGGGCGATCCTCGACGAGGCGTACCAGATGCGCTCGGACATGCTGCTGCGCATCGCCCCCCGCTTCGACCGGGCATTGTTCGTCGGCGACCCCGGCCAGCTGGACCCATTCTCGACCGTGGACATCGACCGGTGGACCGGCCTGCGCTGGGATCCAATGCAAAGTGCAGTCGCGGCAGTGCTCCGCAACAACCCCGGACTGCCCGTCCATCAGCTACCGCTGTCCTGGCGGCTGGACACCTCGGCAGCAGCACCTGTATCCGAAGCGTTCTACCCGTTCACTGGATTCCGCGCAGCCACGGCCGCGGGGGTGCGGCAGCTCAGTTACCAGACCCGAGGGTTCGGTCGCCCAGACGACGAAACGCTGGATACCGCCGCCCGCACCGGCTGGGCTCTGTACGAACTGCCCGCGCGGCACACGCTGCGTACGGACACCGAGGCGGTACACGCCGTTGTCGATCTGGCCGAACGGGTGCTCCAACGCGGGGCTGTCGCGCGGTCGGAGCTGGATCCGGCTGGATCCCCGGTCACCCTTGACCGGATCGCGATCGGTGCCGCGCACCGGGACCAGGCCGCTGCGATCCGGTTGGCGCTGCGGGACCGCGGTATTCCCGCGATCACAGTCGACACTGCGAATCGCTTGCAAGGCAGCGAATACGACCTGACGCTCGTGCTGCATCCGTTGTCCGGACGCAGGGACGCCACGGCGTTCCACCTGGAGTCCGGGCGGCTCTGTGTGCTCACCTCCCGGCACCGGCACGCCTGCATCGTGGTGGCACGGGCCGGAATCCAGGAGCTGCTTGATGCCCACCCTTCCTCTGAACCAATGCACATTGACGTGCCGGCGAAGTTTCCGGACGGCTGGGAAGCGAACCAGGCCATGCTCGCGCATCTGCGCGCTCACCGAGTAGCCGCGCCCTGACCCCAGGAGTGGGACAGTGAAAATTCTGCATACTTCCGACTGGCATGTCGGTCGGACGACCTACGGGCAGTCCCGGTCCGTTGACCACGACTCCGTACTACAGGAGATCATAACCCTGGCCCGGAGCGAACGACCGGACCTGATCGTGCACTCCGGCGATCTGTTCGACCACGCCCGACCGTCCATTGAGGACATGGGCAAGGTCGTGACCGTGCTCAAGGAAGTGGCCGCGATCGCCCCGGTTGTCGTCGTTCGAGGGAACCACGACTCGGCGGCCATGTTCCAGTTCTTCAGCCACGCCTTCGGTATCGACCACGGAATCCATTTCGTTGACGAGCCGCGGAACCCCGACGCAGGCGGTGTGCTGAGGTTCCCCTGCGGCGATGGCACCGGGTTGCGACTGGCGGTGCTCCCGTTCGTACACGCCAACCGCGTTGTCGATGCCTTCGACGACGTCAACCACTGGCGCGCCGCGTATGCCGAGCGGATCGGCCGGATGGAGCAGGAACTGGCCGCCGAACTGCTGCGCGGCTTCGACCCGCGCCGCGACATCGCGATGTTCGCCGCGCATCAGTACGTCAGCGGCGCACACATCAACGGAAGCGAGCGGTCGGCACACGTAGCCGACTTCTATGCCACCAACCCAAAGCATGTGCCTGCAGTCGGTTACGCCGCATTCGGCCACATCCACAAACCCCAGCGGTTGCCGAGTACCCGAGTGCCTGGCCGATACGCGGGGTCGCCGATCCAGCTCGACTTCGGTGAGGCCGGTGAACAGAAAAGCGTCGTCCTCGTCGATCTGCGACCCGGTCAGCAAGCCGACATCGAACTCGCCGAGCTGGGCGGCGGGCGTCCACTGCGACGGTTGGACGGCACCCTCGACGAGTTGCGCGCACTTGCGCCGGCCGTCGGCCGTGAACTGTGCCTGGTCACCGTCCACACGCCGACCCACCTGCCGAACCTGACCGAGCAAGTCCTCGGGTTGCTCCCCGACGCGGTCGTGCTCGACGTCAAAGGGATCTGTGCGGACCAGAAGCTGGAAGTGCTCAACAAGCAGAGCGTTTCCGCGGACGCCGAACCGGACCTCAACGAGTACTTCCGCGACTTCCTCGCCGACCAGGGCAGCAACACCGTTGCCGCGGACCGGCTCATGGCTGCGTTCACGACCGTGCTGACACGCATCGAGGAAGAACAGCAAACACCGTTGCCAGAGGAATCCCTACTCACCCAACCGCTGGAGTCGCCATGCGGCCACTGAAACTCAAACTCGCAGGGCTTCGTTCCTACCTCTCTGAGGTGGAGATCGACTTCACCGACGTGAACCTGATGGCGATCGTCGGCGACACCGGCGCGGGCAAGTCGTCGCTACTGGAAGCGCTGTGCTTCGCCCTCTACGGCGCATGCACCTGGAACGCCGGGAGCGGCAAGGCGCTGGTTGCTGACGGTGGCGATGGCACCCTCCGGGTTGAACTGACCTTCCAGGCGAAGGGCAAGACCTGGCGCGTCACTCGAACCAACTCTGTCGGCACCTATCCCCCGGCGATCCACCAGCTCGAGGGACTCGACGACAACTCCCGATTCGACAACGCGGCCCCGGTCAACAAAGCCATCGAGAACCTCGTCGGCCTGAAACACTCCGCCTTCCTGAAGGCAGTCGTGCTTCCACAGGGTCGCTTCCAAGAGCTGCTCCACACCCGCGAAGCCGACCGCACCGCCATCCTCAAGGACATCCTCGGACTCGACCAGATCACCGAGGTACGCAAGGAGGCCACCCGACTGCACGAGCGGCTGCAACCGCTGCTGGAGAAGACACGACTGCACCGCGCCCGCCTGCTGCCAGACCCGGCAGGGACCATCAACGACGCCACCCAGCGCCTGGACGCCGCGACGAAACGCGGCAGACAACTCGAACAGGTCCAACGTGCGGTCGAAAACGCCACCCAGGCGGTGCAAGCAGCGACGGACAAGGCTGCGGAGTACCGTGCCGCGGCGCGCAACCTGAGCACGCGGATCCCGGCTGACACCGCACAGAAGTACGACCGTCTGATCGATCTCGCTACCGGCTTGGCAAGCGACCTTGCTGAAGTCGAGACAGAACTCGATCTGCTTGAGGACAAGGAGGGTGACCTCAAGCGAATCCTGGCTCGCGCCGACGCCGAAGGCACCGGAATGACGCAAGCCACTGAGGCAGCCGCGACACTGGCCTCGGTGCTTGGTCAACTGCCCGGCATCGCGGGCGCCGAGCACCATCTCAGTGGACAACGCGCGGCCATTGCCGAAGACCGCGCCAAGTTCGATCGCCGTGCTCACGACCGTGAGCAACTCGCCGAGCAAGCTCAACTGGCACAGAATCGAACCGCCAGCGCACAGGAGACACGTGACTCCGCGGAGCAGGAACACGGCCGGTGCGCCACGCTGCTCAACAACGCCCGACTGACACTCGATGCAGTATCCGCCGCGGAACAGAAGGGCGTGTCAGCGCGTGCGGAGCTACGTCGGCGCACGCTGGAAGCGGGCGAGGCAGAACAGACCGCAGAACAGGCCAGAATCGAGTTCGAGACCGCAGAACAGCATCTCGCCACGGTGCAGCGCGCGGACGCCGCGGCTCATGCCGCATCCGCGAGCGGCCCCGGGGATCCCTGCCCGATCTGCATCCGGCCGCTGCCCACCGACTTCGTTGCGCCGAGCACGACCGAGACGAAGCAAGCGAGTAGCGCTCGAACCACCGCACAGAGGCGTGCCAAGGCAATGGACGCCAAACATGCCGTGGCGGCTGCGGCGCTCAAGACCGGCCAGGCAACGGTAGAGACAGCGGCAATGGCGCTGGAGACGGCACGCACCGCCCATCGAGAGAAGTACGCCGCGGCAAGAGAAGTGCTGCCAGAGCTTGACCTTGACCAGAATGACGCGACGGTCCTCACCGCGGTTCAGACAGCGGTGAATCGGGCCGACGACGAACTACAGAAGGCCGTCCAAGCAGCCACGGTAGCCCAGCGCGCCTTGGACGAACACGACATCGAGTCGGTCCACTTGCAACGCGCGCTCACCGACCGCGAGACCGGCTTGGTCGTGGCGCAGCAGGACCTGGACCAGCGACGGGAGAAGGTTGCCGACACACAGCGCACCGTCCCGGCTGCCTATCGGATTGACGGAGACCTGCACTTTCCTGAGCTTGACCAGAGCCTCCAGCGTGCCCGCCTGCGCAGGGACGAACTGCGGGCCCTCGCACAGGAACTGGATACTGTCCAGGAGCAGCTCAAGCAGGCAGGTATCGAGAAACAGCGGCTTGACGACGATCATCGGAGCACCATCGACGAGCCTGCCGATCAGCTGGGTCGGCGCTTCGAGATCGTGGCGGAGCACATCCTCGACACGGTCATGCTGGCCGAGTTCCCGCCAGCACCCGAGCGCCCAGTCCCGAGCACCCTTGCCGGCGATGCACGATGGGCCGCGAGCGTGCTGGCCTCGGCCAAGGCCATCGTCAACTGGTGTGCGGATGCCGCGGCGGCGCAGGACAGACTCGCTGAGTCCTTCGCAGTTGACGCGGCGCAGAAACTCGAGGAGGCCGACGTTGCGGATCAGGAGACGCTGCGCGGTCTGCTGGTGGAGGCAGCCAGCGACGCGCGCATTGCCGAACGGGATCGCAGCAAGGCAGTGACCGAGCAACCGCTCTGCGCTGAACTCGACCACCGAATCTCCAGCGCCGCGCCCGCAGTCGACAGCCTCCACGAACTCGCCGCACTGCTGGCGGACGGCAAGTTCGTCGCCACCGTGGTTAAACGCCGTCAGCGCGCGCTGCTGGGCATCGCCTCGGAGTTGTTCCAGTCGATGACGCGGTCCCGCTTCGCGTTCTTCGACGACTTCCGCGTCGTCGACAACCAGACAGGTCAACCGCGTGAGGTCAAGACGCTTTCCGGCGGCGAGACCTTCCTGGCCAGCTTGGCCCTTGCTCTGGCGCTCGTAGAACTCACCGCACGCGGCGGTGGTCGGGTCGAGGCCCTGTTCCTCGACGAGGGCTTTGGTTCCCTGGACACCAACGTCCTCTCCGAGGCGCTGGACGCGCTCGCTCACCAGGCCGGCGGCGGGCGTCTGGTGGCCGTGATCAGCCACATGCGCGCGGTCGCTGAGAACGTGGACGACGTGCTGTTGGTGACGAAGGCCCTTGGCGGCAGTCAGGCCCGCTGGCTAACATCCGCCGAGCGAAACCAGGCCATCACGGACGAGTTGGTGACCGGCCTGCTTGAGTAGTCTCGCCACCCTGACGGTGCAGCTGTCCGACCACCTGACCAAGTTGATCGCCGGATAGTCCTGGGGCGAAGAACTGCCCACGTTGGTGACACTGTCGGTGCAGACGCTGCTGGACCTGACCGCACAGTAGCCCGCAGCTGGACCGGCCCGCCCGAGACGGCCAGCAAGCCGCACCAACTACGGGCCGCCCAGTTGGGCATCAGCAATGCGGAGATCATGTCGGCCTGCTGCACTGGTGATCCAGGCTCGACGCGCGACAGCAAAAGGCCACGCGGGAGGCGACTCCAAGTCGGTTTCTGCTCGGCGAGATGCGGCTGGTGGTCGTGTGGGGTCTGGACGGCGCGTCCAGACCAGATGAGGTGTCCCAGATGAGCGAGGAGGAGAGTGGGAGGCGCAGCGAAGCAGATTAAGTTGCCGGAAATGGGCCGCAGCGACGTTGCTGGTACGGCCCACGAACAACAGACGGACCTGGCGCGGGGCCTCGTCAGGTCAAGCGCTATCGCACCCGAACTCACCAGGAGCCACTCCGACTTCTCGGATAAGCACTCATGCTGGTTACATGACGAAGGGCTGTGACCGCCAGGCGGTCACAGCCCTTCAGTCCCACGCGAGTGGATCAGGCAGCCATCCGTCGCGCGAGCATCGCGCTCTCGGTGAACTCGCCGTCCCGCACGTCACCGAGGAACGCCTCGATCTCACCCGCGGTGAACTCCAGTTCTGGCGTGCCCTGCTCACCGACCGTGCTGCGGAACAGGTACAGACCATGACCTGTCAGCACGATCTCGATGCAGTGACCATCAAACTGTCCACATCGGACACCTTCGAGGAACGCGTCGAACTCCGTCGCCGTGAACCTCAACCGATGGTCGTCCTTCGCACGCCATGTCATCCGAGAGTTTCGTACCTCAACCCAGCCGTCCCGCCGGGCCACCTCTACGCACTCTTTCTTCGGATCACTCCGCTTCGCCTTCATGAACTCGTCCTCGGCGAACGCCGCAGGACCTGTGGTCATGCGCCAACTCCTTTCGTGCTCAAGCACTCCGCTCGAACTCCTCGGCGACGTGCTCCATGAACTCTCGTGACTCCGAGTAGCTCAGCGCGGCCGCAGTCAGCCGTGACCACGCGGCGTCGTGTGCCTTCAACGCCTTCTTGTCGTCGAGGTAGCTGATCCGGCCTTCACCTTCGACGTACGCCAGGTCAACGGGGCCGGCCACGCCGGGACTCGGCACGCGCATCAGCGTGAATCGGTTGCCGATCGATGAGCGCCGCTCTGCCGGGGCATCGAACGGGAGGACCTGTGCGAAGACGTTGCGCCGCCGCGAAAGCTTCACCACGTGCCGAATCGCTTTCGCCATGACGGCACGGCTGCCCCACACGCGACGCAAGCAGCTCTCCGACATCACCCAGCGCACCATGGGAGGGTTGGGCCCATCCAGGATCTCCTGACGTGCCAATCGTGCCGTTACGTAGTCCTCGAAGGTAGGGCCTTCAGTAGCCTCTGCCCCGCCGTCTTCGCCAGCGCCTTCCAGTTGCGCCTCGATGTAGGCGCGGGTCTGCGCCAGTCCGGGCAGTACTTCGACTACCGCAGCCCGGATCTCTTCGGCCATCGACTCCACGTCGACGAGTAGGCGCATGTCTTCGTGATAGGCGCGACGGTAGCCACTGTCCCAGTGACCACGCTTGTGGTTGTCGCGTCGAAGATCCCTGAGCACAGCGTGGTACTCGGGATCGGTGAAGCCGAGTTTGTTCGCCAGTCGCTCCAGGTCACCGACTGTGATGGAGCCAGCTCCCTTGAGCAAACCAGCAATCCGGCCTTGCCCGGTGTCGATGTAGCTGGCCGCGACCGCCTGAGTGACGTCGGCGGCCTGGATCATGTGGGCGATTTCAGCGCCCAGCACAAGCTTCTTGCCCGTGCGGATAGCAGGGCGTCCACCACTCACCGCAGACTCACTTCCTCTATCGGCTCCGAGCGTTGAGCATCCGGATCATCATCCCTCAGTCACTCAGCGTGCCGCTCGACTGTACCCGTTTGGATGCGTCGAGTTAGCTTGATTATCAAGCGAAGTGGTATCACACTAAAATTATCGAGCTGCGATGTTCGTCGGCAGGTTACCCGACCGGGGTGGGAGCAAGATCAAGGAGGTGTGCAATGACGCAGATCGCAGGAGGTCTTGCTGTTGCACTCCTGATCTTGCTTGCTGTGCTGGTCCTCATCGGCGCCGTAGCCGCAAAGTCCTTTGCTGCTTCGGACCGGCGCGCTGAACGTCGCCACGCGAACGCTGTTACCCGCGTCCTGCACCGGCTGGCCAACACCCCACTTGATATGCAGCCCCCCAGCGGCACGGAGTCCCCCGACCTTCGTGCCGCTGGGGTTCCACACCGCGGACGGCACCGGAGCAGGCGATGAGCACACCCACGTCCCCGCCGCCGAAGCTCCCCCTGAGTCGCGCGTGCGAGTCCGCATCCGTCCCGTTCGAGAGGAGCTGACCATGACCTGGGCTACTGTCCCGGCCACGCCCGAGACCATCAAGGTTCCCTGCCGCGACGTGTGCGGGCGCGGCCGATCGATCGCGGTCACGCCGCTGGCCAACGGCGACACCCTTCTCGTGGTTCCGCCCGGCGAGATCGCCCTTCTCAACGTCCTTCAAGCACACCAGCTCCGCGCGCGGCTCCGTCGGGCTGTCCTCCGGAGTCTCGGCCAGCCCATTGACGAACTCTCGTGCCCGGTCAGCTACGCCATCACCGGCTCCAACGTTGTGGTCCACTCCACCGTGAAGTGCGCTGACACCGTTGGGCGCGAGCGCACGATCACGGTCACCTCCCAGTTGGGCGAACCCATCAAGCTCGTATCGCCACCAGGCGAGCACGCGCTCCTACATCCCCTGGAAGTTGGGCGCCTTCGCGGCACGATCGCAACCGCGATCGACATCTCCTCAGCCCGTCCGGTCCGACTTATGCAGGCAGCATCAGCAGGCCCGGCCCTCCCCGTAGCGGGGTGAACCAATGGACCGCCACCTACGTACCGAGGAATCCGACCCCTACGCCGTACCAATCGCCCAAGCACTCCAGGCCGGATGGTCTCTCATACCGCAGGCCGGCGTCGGAGTCGCCGAGAACGCGCTCGTCCGGCACGGCGCCGACGCCACCGACGTCATCACGCTCCCAGAACTCGGCGACGCCCAGCTCATCCGGCTTCAAGGCGGACCCACTGCGGACTTTCCCCGCGACCCGGGCACCACTGTGGTCCGTCTCGCCGTGTCCCTGGACAACGCACTCCAATGGGCACGTGGCCCCGGGTACGAACTGCCTCCCCACAGCAACGAGGGGAAGGACGCATGACACCGCCCACCTTCCCTGCTGGCCCTCTCCCAATCGATGACGAGGCTCGCGCCATCCGCGAAATGTCCGAGCGATTGCGGCGCAAGGGTTTTCTGCAGGACAAGGTCACTGACCCCAGCACCGGCCGCCCGGCAATGCGGTGGGCGCGCTGGTGGGCTGGGCACCGTGAGGTCGTCATCGCCTCCGCTGACGGCGCGCTGGCCTACCGCGTCATCGCGGCATCGCCGTACGACGACACCAAGCCCTTCACCGTGCCCGCCGAACTACAGCGGTGGCGCGCCATCGGCGGATTCACCATCGTCGCGGAACAGCTCCTCAGCCTACCGCCCGTGCGTCCGGGGCACTTTCCTTCAGCGCTCAGCATGACCAACCCCCAAGCGGGTGCGGCCGCTGGCCGGACAGGCCAGTACCACAACCGGCCAGCGCCCCCGGCCCGGCCCGGCTCCGACGTCCCATCGGAGCCGGGCCGTGGCTCTCCAACCCGTTTCGAATCGGCAGCACACGGTGGCTCTGGGGAGTCGCTGTCCCCTTCGTCGTCGGATCGTGGTTCTCGATCGGCTTCGTGCTCATCGCCATGTGGGTCTTGCCCTGGAGATTGCTCCAGCTGCTCGACTTCCCCAGCATCGGATCAATCGACTCTCCGACGTAGGTGTCATCAGTCCCCAACCCCGGAAGCCTTTGCCCGCCAACAGATTGGCACCCGGGCGCTGACCACACTCGCGCACGAAGCGCTACTCGCCCGCGCGATCGGTGGGCTCGTGATTCTCGCCAGCAGGATCGTGTTGGCTGTTCTCCCGATTCTGTGGAAGCGGGGTGGACGTGGTGGCTGAACCGCACTTCGCTGCCTGCGAACACTGCCAGAACACCGGGAGCAAGACGCTCATCGGCCGTGCCAAGGACGGCCGGGCCACCTACGACCGCATCGTGTGCCCGGACGAAAGCTGTCCGCATCGGACCAGACGCCAGCGGCAGGTGGCCTACCTGTCCACAGTGGGGCTCGCGCGCCCGGTGCCCAAGTTCGCGACCCAAGACGACATCCCGCCCCGAGGGAAACCTATAGACGGGCAGCACAGCCGGAAGGCGGGTTGACCCGTGGCGACTCTTCCACCTACTCGCACCGGGATTGCGTTGCCTCCTGCGAACTCCCGGGTTGCCACTGGCAGTTCGATCGGCCCAGCCGTTACCAGCTGCCGCCGCCACTGTCTCGCCGACCGCGATCGCCTCACGACGGGCCCGGGTGACGGTGCTGTCGGCGGAGCCGTAGCCCCTTGGGGACCGCTACCCGAGGCGGGGCAAGCGCTATGAGAACACCTACCCCGGTCAGGCCCAGGAACTATCGCACGGGTGTCGTTCGTCCACTATGGACATTATTGAATCCTTATGCGCAAAGGAAACTTCCAATTTCCTACTGTTCGACCCCGAATGATTCTAGCGGCCAAGGGCACGTCCGAGTGGCGACCGAAACGAGTGGAGCAAACGTCATGGGATCAATGTTGCCCGCGGGGCACCGGGTACGGGCGGAACTACGCGCCCGACGCAGAGCCGAGAACATGACCTTGACCGCGGTCGCTGCCAAGACCGGCTACTCGGTGACAAAGCTCCAGCGCATGGAGACCGGCGGACGCGGCCTGATCCCGGACGACGTGGACACCTTGCTCACCCTCTACCAGGTGCCCAAGGGCAGGCGTGAGTACCTGGTCAAGCTGACAGCCCAAGCCGATGTTCAGCCTTGGTGGCAGGCGTTCAACGCCTGGCTGCCGGGAGCCTGGCGTGAGGAGATCCCGTTGGAGGACGAGGCCACCGTCATCCGCATGTACAACCTCGGGTTCATTCCCCCGCTGCTCCAGATCGCCGCCTATACCCGAGCGCTGCTTCCCATCCTGCACCCGGATCTGACCGGTCCGGTCCTGGATCGCCTGGTCGGTGTCCAAGCAACCCGCCAGCTCATCCTCGCCCGCACTCCCCAGCCACGGATTCACTGCCTGCTCGATGAAAGCGTCCTGCGGCGCCCAGTAGGTAGCCCAGAAGTCCAGGGCCAGCAACTCCAGGCTGTGGCCGCAGCAGCTGGGCTGCCGAACGTGACGGTGCAGCTGGTGCCGTTCAGCGCCGGCACCCATCCAGGCGTGGAGGGTTCCTTGACGCTGCTGGAGTTTGACAGCGCGCCGCTGATGGCCAGAACACCCGAGTCGGTGGTCTTCCGCGATACCAAGCCGGTCGTGGGCAAGGCCCAGAATGCATGGGAGGCGATCAAGGAGCAGGCCAGTTCGGAGAACGCCACCGTGAACAGGCTCAACCGCCGAGCACGCGTACTGCTGAGCACCACCACAGCCAGCAGGTACAAGAAGCGGCCCCGTGCTGGCGTACGAAGGGATCAGGCGCTCGATACGCAGCAGCGACGGGAACCAGATTCATGAGCGACGATCACACGCAACAGCCACACCTCGCGGAAGTGTTCCCGCTTCATCGCCAGCAGAGCCGGACTGAGCAGGTCGGCGAGCTGTTCGACTCCGAGGGTCTGCACGAGCAGATGCAGCCGCTCCTGATGGCGGGCATGGCCGACCTGCCCGAGGAGATCCAGATCCGGCTCGGCCGCGCCGCGCATGGCATCGACCTGGCGCACAAAGCCTTCGTCGAGATCGTCCAGTTGCTGGTCAAGAAGTCGCCGAGGGGTGAATCGTCGTGACAGGCAAGTCGCTCCGCCGTATCGGTGCTGAAAAATGGCCGGTGACTGTCTTCCGACATGACGAAGTCCATGCCCGGCGTGTCGTCCTGTACGACTGCCCGCGTGGCCACCAGTTTGAGATGCCCTTCGCCCACGATGCGGACCCACCATCCACATGGGAATGCCGTTCGCACAGCACAACATCGACTCGGACAGGAACCTCGCCGAGCGAAGAACCGCGAAGGAAACCGCCACGGACACACTGGGACATGTTGTGCGAACGCCGCAGTAGCGCCGAGCTGGAGCAATTGCTGACCGAACGGCTTGGCTGGCTTGACAATCACCGCGGCAGCCTGCTTCTCGACCAAGCCAACGAGACCGAGAAGTTCTTGCAAACACTGGGAATCCTGCCCATGGGAGGACAAAGGCCTACCGGAAACCATGGAGATCGACGATGACAAGCACATACACTCCTGACCTTCCGCTGAGCAGGGAGACTGGGCGAGTCCTTGACCTGTACCCGTCACTGGTCGACCTGAAGCCGTTGTGCCAGTGGGAACTACTCGCGCACCTGTTTCACCGACCAAAGATCGTCGAAACCCTCCGGCAGCATCCACTCTGGCAGGCGGTCACTACGGAACGGTTGGAATCCACGCGGCCCTTCGAGGTCCCGCTACGGGTGTCGCTCACGTTGCGGTCGGTCGGCTTGTTCGCACTGGGGATGCCTGTCAAGACCATCATCCAGCTGGATGGCGAGGCGCAACGCTCTGTCTACCGGCGGATCGCCGAGTACGTTGATCTGGCATGGAAACTGGCCACACCGCCGAGCGCCGCCCACAGCCGTTGGGAGTTCAAGGATCTGCTACTGGCCAACCTTGCCGGCGACCTGCCTCGCGGGCGGCGTGGCCGGGCTGTCAGGAGTTTCGATGTGGTGGCTGAACTTCCCGTGGCCGACCAGCCGCGAGTAACGCTGTGGCAGGCGGGGCCGTCGTGAACTCGACGCCATGGGAGTATCTCCGCCACGCCGTGGAGGCGATGCCTCGCAGTGCACCCGCGCAACAGACTGCTTGGTACGAGGCCGAACTGGCCGACTTCTTCGGCATGCCACACGCGGTGGCGGTGGCCAGCGGAACCGCCGCTCTGCACTGCGGACTGCTCGCCCTGGGCATTGGCCCCGGCGATGAGGTACTGGTGCCCGCCCTCGCTCCGGTGAGTTCGATCGCGCCAGTCTGCTACGTCGGTGCGGTGCCGGTCTTCGTCGACTGCGGCCCCAGCGGTGCGGGCCTGGACTTGGAAGACCTCCGCGCCAAGATCACTGTGAAGACCCGTGCTGTGCTGCTGGTCCACCACTGGGGTCGCACCGGTGATGTCTACCGCACCGTCGAACTCGCCGGCAGCCACGGGCTTCGGGTGATCGAGGACGCCACCCACGCGGTAGGCACCCGGACCGACGACCTATACGCGGGCACCCTCGGTGACCTTGGCTGCTTCTCCACACGGGACGGGAACCTGTTGTGGTCCGGCGAGGGCGGCTTCCTGCTTACCCACAACGAGGAGTTCGCCGAGCAGTGCCGCATGTTGCGGAAGCACGGCCTCGATGCGACGGCGCAGGGCCAACCGCTGACCGCGGCGGGCTATAGCTATCGGCTAGCCGAGCCACTGGCCGCGATCGCCCGCACCAACCTGGCTCGCCTGACCCCGGCGCTCCGCGAACACCGGCGCGCCAGCCAGTTGCTGTCCGGCTTGCTGCGGGACGTTCCTGGACTGACGCTGATCCATGAGGAGGGGCCGGAGCTGTGGAATCAGCACAGCCCGCTGCTGCGGATCGATCTGGGACAGCCTCGGGAATTCAGTGCCTACCTGTCCACGATGCACGGGGTGGCCACCAGCGTCGGTAGCCACCGACTGACCGCGGCCGACCAGGCCCCGGTGTTCGCCGAGTACGTCCGGCAACCGTGCCTGCGGGCACGGGCGGTTGTGGACACCACGCTGGCTGTCAGCCTCTCCGTGCGCTCCACCGATGAGGAGTTGCATGAACTCGCCGCCACGGTCCACCGCGCGGCACTCCACTGGAATCGGTAGCCCAACCAGAAGCCTGTTCCGGTCCACGGACAATTCGGGAGTCATCATGAACGAGTCATCCAGTCTGCCGCCTGAGACCATTCTCCTTTCCCTCGGTGACTTTGTTCGCGCCGAATCAGACGAACAAGCGGGCCAGGTACCATGGACAACAGTGGTCACCACGACGCGACGGGTAATCATTTACCCTGCGAATCCTGCTCAATTCACTCATGATGATCTGCTTACCGTCGAGGAGCTTCGTCGCGCGATGCAGGTTCTCTATGACTGGGGGTTCCGCTATCTAGCTGCGCGGGGCGAACTGCCAGGTCCGGAGTCGATGCCGCCAATCGGGTGAGAGCAACCCCTCATTCGTGCTCGAACGGGAACCGTTCAGCTGCGGCTGGCGGTCTGCGTTACTGTGGCCTGCGGGGAGTGCAGTGCGAGCAGGGGGTTGGGATGAGTGAGCTGGCTGGCTACTACGGCAGGTGGGAAGACGCAGCGCCGCCACCGAGCGGCGACTTGAAGATCAAGGTCAGTCGCGAGCAGGTCCTCCAGGCGTACTCGATCTTCATGAACGAGGGCCAGAACCTTCGGATCGAACTCCAGCAGCTTCAGGACAAGCTGCGCGTTCCCCCGTGTGGAGGCGATCCGGTGAGCGAGGACTCGGCGAACCTGATGACCTGGAGATTCGTCGATGCTCCAGATTCTTACTACAACCGATATTCCGGGTTGGCTGATAGCTTCATGGAGACTGCCGAGCAGCTCCGAGCTTCAGCCAAAGAGTACGGCTTTACGGATGAGGACATTGCTGGCGCATTGAAGGGGTACAAGCGCGTTGACTAAGCCCGTTCGACTGCTTTCGATCGCTGTGCTCCTGATGGTTGCGGCCGGATGCACAAACACTCCGGGCGTCGCGACCATGCCGGATGGCACGTCCACGACATCGCCATCAGCGACTTCTGCGCTGCCGCCGCGACCCAAGGAAATTCGGCTGGACGGGATCACCCCAGAGCAGGTGTGCGCGCTGCTGACTGAGGCACAGACCAAGCGGCTCGGAATCGACAGTATCCGCACCACGAAGGGTGGCGGTCGCTTCGACAACGCGGGGTGCTCGTTCTCCAAAGCCACAGCGAAGGACGGCTACGGCTACCTGGTCACGCCAACGACCCAAGAAGGGGCCGAGGTGTGGCTGAAGCCAGACGGCACCGTCACGGCGCGGATCGTGACTGCCGCTGGATACCCCGCAGTGGAGAACCGGCGGCCGAACGATAGCCGTGGCTGTTTCGTCGATGTCAGCGTCGCGGACGGCCAGCGGCTCGGAATCCAGTACTCCTACGACAGTCGTCCGGTGCCGTACACGCCAGATCAGTTGTGTGCCAAGGCGTTGGAGATGGCTGAGTTGGCGACCCAGGGTTTGATCAAGCTACACGGTTAGACAGGACGGGAACGGGGGGTTGTCATGGGTGAGGGACCGCAGATTCGGCGGAACCGGTTCGAAGGCGTTCCGCTGGACCAGAAACACGCCTGGATGCAGCAGGGCCAAGGCACGAGCGCGGTGAACGACGCGATCGATGCCATGCGGGGGATGCAGCGCATCGCCGCCGACGCCGAGCACGCGGTCCGCAAGGGCCTGGAGGCCATCGGAGTCGGCTGGGCCGGACAGGCCGCCGAGGCCATGACCGCGGCCGCGCGGCCAGCGGTGGCGTGGGCCCAGGGGGCGCAGGATACCGCGGTGTCGGGCGGGACCTCGGCGTCCTCGCATGGGATGACCTTCGCTGAGACCAAGCCGAAAGTCGAGGCGAGCCAACCGGTTCAGGAGCCCGGAGTCGGGGCCTTGGTGCTGGGTGCGTTCAGTCCGGCCGTGGTGGTGGCGATGCAGCACGACGTGCAGCAGCAGTTGGCGGCCAACCGGGCCCGGGATGATGCGGCCAACCGGGCGCTCTATGGCTACGAGTCCACCGCGCGGGACCGGGTTGGCGCGTTGCCGGTGTTGCCGGAGGCACCGAAGATCGCCCTGGACAGCGGGGGCACCCCGCCTCCGCCGCAGCCGCCGCCGGTCCCGCCGGGCGGGCGGAACCCGCGTGACCCGCGGCAGCGGGATCTCCCGCGCCCGGGTGGCACCGGTGCCGATCCCGGCCGGCAAGGCCAGGATCCCGGTCGTGTCCAGCCGGGCACCGGGACCGATCCGGTGCGGCCGGTGGAGAACACCCCGGATCCGACGTTGCAGGGCGTGGTCCCCAGCGGCGCCGGAGGCAGCAACAACCCTGTGCTGCCCCGGGTCGAACCGTCACCGGTCGGCGGTCCAGGCCAACCGGGCGGCGCTGGCGGTGGCGGTGGGTTCATGGGTGGCTTCTACGGCGGTGGGTCCGCCGGTGGTGGTGTGGGAAGCGGTGCCGGCGGTCCCGGTGGGGGGCCGCGCGGGCCAGGCGGTCAGGCGGGAGTCGCTCCCGGCCAGCCGGGCGCTCGCGCCGCTACGCCGGTGGCAGGTGCTGGGCGTGCTGGCGTGGGCGGGCAGTCCTTCCTGCAGTCCCCGACCGGTGCGGCAGGTCAGCAGGAGGAGGACGCCGAGCATGAGAACAAGTTCAAGACCCTCTCCGATGACATCTACGGTCTGGACGATCTGCCGCGGATCCCGCCGCCGGTGATCGGAGAACACCACAACCTATGACCGCCCACCCCGCGCCGGTGACCATGTTGACGGTCGCCGAGTTCGATCTGCTCTGGGAACTCGCCGAACTCGGCGAGACCCCGTTGAACCTGGAGATCATCAGCAGTGGCGCCGATTGGGAGGAACGCGCTCACCATCGGCATGCTCTGCTGACCGGCCTCGCCACCCGAGGTCTGATCGTCCACAGTGGACTGGATCCTGCGCTGCATGAGGCTTTGGCGGGACTGGCGAGGTTCGACTGGGCGGTGGACGCGCGGCTGTGGGCCACCGATGGGCTGGTGCGTGCGGTGGGAGCGGTGGCAGGTCCACAAGGGACGGTGGCGGTGCGCTACGGCGCAGAAGTGCGGCTGGGCGTTGTGCCCGACTACGCCGTCGTGGCCACCGTGGTCGATTTGGCCGGCGAGATCAATGCCGGACCAGGCGAGTCGGTCAGCGTCCGTGCTGCGGCGCTGGATGCGGCCAGGCAGACCACGACGGCACCGGGTTTCGCCGACGCGCTCACCGAGAGCGGAGAGCCCGCGGTGGTGGCGCGCAAGGTGGCGCACATGCTCGGGACGGTGCGGCGGGGCGGGCAGTTCGGAGTGACGGTCCGGGATCGAGGACTTGGTCTGCGTCGCGCGCCGAGGGTGGTGGCCTTTCACGACACCGGCCAGGGTCGGTATGTGCATGTGCGCCGGGACGGTTGGGCCACGATCACTCCGGGTGGGAGCCGCCAGCTCCTGGCGCAGGTGCGGGCGTTGGTGGACGAGCAGCGCGGGTGAATCGCTTCGCTGCGAAGTCGCACCGGAGACGGGGGCCCGGAGGTGGTGGCGGGTGGACAAGGACGGTCGGGTGGGACGGCCCGGCCGGAACAGGGAGGGAGTAGTTCGGGATGAACGGCAACAGGGGTCACGTGGGTGTGGCCACCTCGCATGTGAAGCAGGTGGCCGAGGTTTTCGCCGGGGAGGCCCGGATGATCCGGGAACAGCATGCGCTCGTGCGGACCAGCGGTGTCTCCGCTTCGTCCTTGGGGCAGGGGTTCGTCAGCCATGGCGAGACCTACCGGCAGTGTCTGGAGCGGCTGGCCGCTTCGGTGGAAGCGTTCGGTCTGCACACCGAGACCATCGGTTCGGTGTTGCTGGAGTCCGCCGGGGACTACGGGCGGACCGAAGGTGGCAACACCCAGTCGTTCCGGGGGCGCTGAGATGGCCTCTGCCGGTACGTGGAGCGACATCAGCAAGTTCTGCGAGAGTCTTTTCACCTTTGGCCGCAGTGATGCCCAAGACGAGATCAACCGTTTCGGGCGTGAAGTTCAGGCGCAGATGCCGCAGTTTGTGCAGGACGCGAAGGATCTCGCCGCGGGCCGGGACCTGCTCGCACGGTCTGAAGGCAGCTTCGCCACCTCCGATGAGATTCTGGTGGCGGGCGAGGCGGGACTGCGGTTCTTCCAGCGGTACCTCCCGCACTACAACGAGTGGACCTACGAGAAGATCAGCTTCGAGCATGACATTCTCCAGCGCTACCACAAGTTCCGTGGGATGAACTTCGCCGCGTTCCGGGACGACGCCGAGCACTTCGCGAAGGCAGGGGCATCACTGGGCGAGGGGCATGGGCGGATGAAGCAGTCCTTTACCGGGCTGATCACGCACTGGAGCGGTGATGCCTCCCGGGCCGCTGGTGAGCACGTCGATAAGTTCCTTCGGGCTTCGGAGCAGGTGACCGCGCGAGCCACGGATTTCGGTCGTGTCCTTGCGAAGAACGCCGCGCACATGGAGAAGGTCGTTCGCCAGGTGGCTGGGATGACCGCGGATTTGTACAGCGTGGACTGTGGTGGGCATTCGCCGGGTACGGTGGAAAAGATGATCAAGGTGGTGCGGGGCAAGTCGGACAGCCCGTTCCTCAACTTCCTCGCTACCGGCCTGGACGTCACCGGTGGCGGGCTCAAGTCGGCCAGCGGGATGCTCCCGGAGGCTGGGGCGGCGGCCAGCTCGATGATCGATTTGGGTATGGGGCTGATCTCCCATTTCCGGAAGTGCCTGACCGAGCAGTTCCAGCCGGCGTTCAAGAACAAGTACGAGCGGTTCGTCAAGGAGATCTGCACGGCATCGGAGGACAACCTCAACAAGATGTGGGCCGGCTTTGCCGAAGCAGCCAAGGAAGTCCCGCGGGATGCCTTCGCCGGAGTGCCGCTCATCGTGCCCCGCCCCGTCGGAACCTGACCCCGGAGAGGAGACCTGCGCACATGGATCAGTTGACGGCCCACCTGTACCGCCTGGAGCAACTCGGCGCCGAGACCGACGCGCGTGCTGAGCGAGTTGCCGCCGAGTCCCGGGCCGAGGAAGCGCACTACCGAGCGTTGGCTCAGAGCAGCATGAACGCGGTGTTCGAGCTGGTGCGCGAAGCAGAACCGAAACAGGAGTCTGAGCCGGCGCAGCCCGCTCCGGTGAAACCCCGGCGGCCCGTGGGTGATGACGACGAGGACTTCGCCGACATCGACTGGATGAACGGATGAGCGGCGGCACCTTCGGGGCGAAGCGCGGCCGGGCAGGGATGGCGTTGCTGCGCAGCGGGATCGCGGTCGGCATGGCCGTGGTGCTGTCTGGGTGTGGCATCACCGTCTGGTACCCGAACCCGACCACCACTTCCGTCTCCAGCACCACTTCCGCGCCGCCGGCGCCCGCCACCCCACCGCCGGTAGGCCGGCCCAAGCAGCTGCGGGAAGTGCCACCGTGCAGTCTGCTGACCAAGGCACAGCAGACCGAGCTGGGCATCGACACCGATGAGTTCGAGTCGAACTACCCGGTTGAGAACTCCGGGCGATGTTCCTGGCTCGGCTTCGACAAAGGGAAGGTCGCGCTTGCTGACCTCCGGGTGACCAAGAGATACAAGGACGCCGGCCTGGATCAGCTGTACCGGCGCAGGTCGGAGTTCCCCGCCTTCACATCGGCCACTGTGGACGGTTATCCGGCGGTGCGGACCAAGGACGACAAGGACTCGTGCATGCTGCATGTCGGGGTCGGTGACGAGCAGAGCTTCGAGGTGAACCTACTCGCGGTCGACCTGGCCAAGCCGTTGTATCCCAACGCATGCGAGTACGCGGAGGCGATCGCGCGGGCCGTGCTGCGCAACATCCCGGAAGCTCGTTGAGAAGCAGCGCGGGATGGTGTCACCCGGGTGAGCGATGCTGCGGGCATCCGCCCCACCGGGGATCGAGCGTGGTTACGCTGTGACGACGTGGGGTCGCCTACCTCCCCCCTTTGGCGGCTCCACGAGTTGGGTGCTGGTCCGCCCCTCCCCCCTGGCGGGCCAGCACCCGTCATGAGCGGTGCCCCGTGCAAATCGCTCGTCAGCTCACCCGCGGATGAACGGGTGCGCGTAGAGGGTGCCGTTCGCAGCAGTGACGTCGTGGAACCACCGGTTGTTCGACGCGGTCATCGAGATGATCGCCTCGGGGAAGTCGCTGTCGGCGTGGCGGAGGGCCGCGGCAAGGTGGATCAGTTCGCCCGCTGGCAATTTCAGGTGAGGAGTAGTGATCCTGGAGGTCAGCAGCGGGTAGGCCAGCAGCAACCCGACCGGCCCGTACAGCTGGTCCTGGAGGTCGGCGCCGGCCGAGGTGAGGAAGCTCTCCGCGGCTTCATCGGGCAGGAGCACATTGCACCAAGGGTGCGGGGACTGGTCGATGCCTGCCTCACCGATGACGAGTTCGCCCTCTTCCAGGCGGTTGGCGAAGTTCCAGTACGGAAGTCGAGTCGGGGCCTCGCGTTCGAAGCCTTCCAGCGCCGTGGCCTCGTCTGCGGCTTCGGTGAACGCGGCTGTTTCAACCTCGAAGGAAAGCGCCCCGGTGTCTCCGAGCTTGATGTGGCCCTCGATGTGGTCGACGCGGCCGTCGCGGACCAGATGGCGTTGTGCGTTGAGGAAGGTGGTGAGGGATGGGCATTTCAGCTTGCGGCAGCGCACGATGTCCGGTGCCGGCACGAGGCGCAGGGTCGCGCGGGTGATGATGCCGCTGCGACCGTAGTTGGCTCGGACGGAGTCGAAAAGGTCGCGGTGTTCCTGGGGCGAGCAGTGCAGCAGTGTGCCGTCAGCGGTCATCACCTGCAGCGCGAGGACGTTGTCGGTCTGGGCGCCGTGTTGATGGCTGGTTCCGCCGAGGCCGCCGACTGACAATGTGCCGCCAACGGACAGTCCGATGTAGTCGGTGAGCACTGGCGGGGTGAGCCCGAGAGGCAAGGTTGCCTGGAGCACCTGGCTCCACTGCGCACCGGCGTCGACCACGATGTGCTCGGGCGCGACCTCGTGAACCTGGTGGAGGCCCCGCATGTCCACGACGATCCCGCCGGATGCCTGGGCCTGGCCGGCCAGCGAGTGGCCCTGTCCACGGGGGACGACCGGCAGGGAATGGTCCGCGGCGAAGCGCAGGATCGCACTGATGTCGCTGGCACGGGTCGGGCGCGCGACTGCGAGAGGTTGGTGGTGCACCAGCCCGCCGTAGTCGCGTGCTGCCCAGTCGAGGCTGTCCTCGTCGATGTCGAGTCGTCCGAGGAGTTCCGGCACGGGCACAGCGCCGAGCCTGGACGCGCTCGTCCAGGCTCGGGCGGCCGGGTCGAAGGCGAGGTAGGTCACGGGGTCTCCCTCGGCGTTGGGCGGGGCGGGACGGTTTCGTTGGCCCGCAGGGTGTCCAGCAACCGGTGACGCATCTCGGCCGCGCTGGGCTCGTTCACGTCGCTGAGCAAATCCGCCGCGGCGTTCCACGACGCGTGCGCATCCTCCAGTTCGCCGCGGTCAAGGTGGAGCTGTCCGAGCGTGCGCAGGGTGTCGGCCTGTCCCCACAGGTCGTCGGAGTCAGCGAACGCGGCAAGGGCGCGGTTCAGGGCCTGCATCGCCTGATCGATGTTGCCTTGGTCGCGTTGGTAGGAAGCGATCTTTTTCAGTGCGCATCCCGCCGACTGGCGCTCGCCGATCTGCTCGAACACTTCCAGGGCCGCGGTTACGTGTTCCAGCGCCTCCTCGATCTGGCCCCTGTCCCGGCAAGCTTCGGAGAAGTACGAGGTGGTGATCGCATAGCCCCACTGGTCGCCGACGCTGGAGAACAACCGTCTGGCCTCTTCCAGGTGCAGACGGGCCGATGGATGGTCGCCGAGTACGTCGTGAGTCCTGCCGAGCCCCAGATGGCTCCACGCCTGTCCAGCATGGTCGCCGAGGTCCTCCCGGGTGGAGAGCGCCTGCTGGTAGCTGGCCAGGGCCTCCTCGTTCTGCTGTAGATCGAGGTAGGCGTTGCCGAGGATGTGGGTCAGGGTGGCGTGCGCATGCCCGTGTCCTAGCTGCTGGGCGAGGTCCTTCGCGTCCTGCACCACCGGCTTCCACAACTGCCAGGGGTGCCGGTGGTACAGAAAGTCGTTGAGGGCCACGGGCAGGAACACCGCCTCGTCGAGCTTCCGCTTCGTGCCCGCGGCGGTCGCCGCGGCCAACGTGAGCAGTTCGGTCTCGCACCACTGCATGGCTTCGTGCTTGGTGGTGAAGGCAAGCGGCTCGGCCGCGTCCTCGGCCGCATGCACAGCCGGCAACGCGCGATGGGGCCAGAGCAAGTGAGCCGCGGCGTGCGCGCTGTGCAAGTAGAAACTGACAGCACGGTGTATGGCCGCGTGGCGTTCTGGCTCAGGCTCGTGTGCGAGGGCAAGGTCGGTGGCGTAATCGCGGACAAGATCGTGAACCGAATAGCGGTTGGTCGTGACCGGTTCGATCAGGTGGATCGCGGCCAGCGCGTCCATCTGCTGCTGTGCTTCGTCCCGGCTCGTGCCAACCAGGGCAGCGGCGGCTTCGGTGGTGACGCCGTCGGTCGGATGCAGGCCGATGAGCCTGAACAGCCGCGCGGTCTTGGGCGCGAGCGCCTTGTAGGACCAGGACAAGACGTCCCGTGCGGCGGAGGACTCGTCCTCCGTGGCGAGCAGGTCAAGGCGGCGGCGCGCCGGGGACAACTGTTCGGACAACTCGGCCAGAGTCATGTTCTCCAGGAGCGCCACCCGTTCGGCTGCGATGCGCAGCGTCAGAGGCAGCAGGCCGCACTGGCGGGCAAGCGTGCTCGCGGCGTCGGGCTCGTCGTCGACCCGGGCGCCGACCATGCCCCGCAATAGCACCAGGGCGTCGTCCAGGGACATCGGCCGTAGCGTCACGCGGACGGCACCGTCACGGACGGACAGCCCGGACAGACGACTGCGGCTGGTCACCACAACCAGACAGGTGGATGAGCCGGGCAGCAATGGGCGGACTTGCTCAGCGGTCGCAGCGTTGTCCAGGACCATCAAGGTCCGGGTGCCTTCCAACTGGGTCCGGAGCAGGGCGGTCCGCTCATCGAGGGTGTTGGGCATGGCCGAGGGGCCGATGCCGACGGAGTTGAGCATCCGGCCAAGTGCAACCACGGGCTCGATTGGCTGGTCGATGGCGTACCCGCGTAGGTCGGTGTAGAGGATCCCGTCTGGGTAGTGCTTCGCGATGTCGTGCGCCCACCGGACGGCCAGCGCGGTCTTACCTACCCCAGCTGGGCCGTCGATGGTGATCAGGCTGGCGCGTTGCCGTGCCTGCTGCAGCAGGTCGAGCTGGCGGACCCGGCCGACGAAGTGACGGGCCGCGGGCAGTTCAGCAGGCCGGGCGCGGTGGTGGGCTCTGGTTCGCCGCGCCGCTCCGGCCAGGGCGGCCAACTCGCCTTGGGCATACAGGGCTCGGTCGATGGTCAACGCGATCTCGGGGCTCGGCTGGCGCTTGCCTTGCTCCAGGTTGCCCAGGTGGCCCTTGCTGATATGAGTGCACAGGTGTAGATCAGCGAGGGACAGTCCACGCTCTCCCCGGAACTCGCGCATACGGGCGCCGAAGTCAGCAAGTTCGGTGGCTTCCGGCGTCGTCTCGCGTCTTCCGTTCATCTGAAGACCCCTCTCCCCTGGTCTTCTCTAGCCGCCCTCGCCGACACTGAACGTGACAGTCCGCTACGAACAGCGAGCGAGCCGGTCAGAGGAGACGAGGATATGTCCGCCACCAGGTGCCCTGCCCCAGGTTCCGGGCCGCCACCCGCCCAATCTCACCCGGACGATGGACAGCGCGGCACCCGCGCGGCGGAACCCGACCAGCTGGCAGCTACCACCACGTCGCGTGCTGGCCGGGCCGAGGCGCAGGCGCGGTCCTGCCCCGCGTGCGGGCACGCTGTCGACTCGCCGAGGTTCGATCGCGTGACTGGGCTCCTGGACCGATGGGACTGGGATATCGAGGCTCCACGCGCGATCGAACATGCCGCGGCCCGTGATGCCGCCGTTGCCCTGCTCATCCTCGACATCGACGAGTTCAAGACTGTCAACGACAGGCACGGTCACCTTGCCGGCGACGCGGTGCTCCGCGCGGTCGCCGCGGCCCTGCGAACCGCTGTCCGGCAGCAGGATGTGCTCGCCCGGTATGGCGGCGACGAGTTCGTCGCGCTGTGCTCGGTGGCAGAGGCCGGTGAGGTGATCACCATGGCCCGCCGGATCACCCGGGTCGTGCGGGAGTTGGAGGTCCTAGCCCCATCCGTGCACGGAAGCGGCACGGTGCCGATTGCGGTAACCGCTGCGGTCGGGGCGGCGTTCCTGTCGGCGAGCTACGGGCGCGCCATAGGGATAGAGGAAGCGCTGAAGCATGCCGACGCGGCGCTGCTGGAGGCGAAGACGATGACCGCGGTGCGCGAGTGCTTCGTGTACCTCGGTGCGGGTGTAGGAGGTGGCCGCAGATGAGATTGATGAACTTCGCCGCGACGAGCCGGCCGAGAACTGATTTTCGGGAAGTGTTTGGAGACGCGGTGCGACTTTCCCAATCGACGGAGCCTTTATCCGCGGCCCAGCGGTGAGGAGATTGTCGAGCGATTGACCGGAACACAGGGATACGGCAGGCAGTCGGCGGGGAGTTGCCGCGGCCGGACAAGGGGAGCAGTCATGACCAACGACATCGACTGGACAGCGGTCCAACGGGTCACCCACGTCATTCGCGGAGACTGGGCTCTCGCAATAGTTCGAGCATTGCGGGAGCGGCCATTGCTGTTCTCCGAACTGAAGATGGTCATCGAACGCGAGCAGCTCATGCCAGGATATGTGCTGCACGACAGCACACTTGCCCGGAACCTGCACAATCTCGTTCAACAGGAAGTGCTCAGCCGCCGAGAACTGCCTGGAGGGTTTCAGCCCGGCGCGGAATATCGACTGACTCCGTTCGGGGAGGATGTCGTCCGGGTGTTGCGCGAGGCCAGTCGCTGCCGGCAGCCCAATTGATGGCTCAGCACGACCGGGCCTCACGTATCGAGATCGCCGTGACCTTCCACCTGTCATCGTTGTTGCGGACAGTGACATCGACAATCCGACGATCAGGCGAAGAATCCGCAACTCCTCCACGTGCCTTATATTTTCGCCACCGTGAGACATCGACACAGTCGACAATGTCTATCTCGACAGGAAACTCGGGAACCCGCACAGCCTTCACTCGCGGCGCGGTGACCGGCAAACCCAGCGTGATCAGCCCAGCAATGGAGTCCGCGTAGAGAAGTCCGCGGATATCGGTAAGGGCCGGAGCTGAGGTATACAACGCGAGCCCGTTCGAATAATGGTTTGACGTGGCCGCGGCAACGGTAAACTCGTGCCACATGCCCCGGTAGGCGTCAATCGCCAGCCGCGTGGCGTTGCTGCCGGCCCCGGGCACGTCCGCGACTGCTGAACCCGATGATGCAGGCGACACGGCGCTGGTCGAGGTTGCGGACGGCAACGGCGTGGCCTGGTGCAGCTCGTGTGTCCCGCAGCCTGTGAGCATCGCAGCCGAGCACAGCAGAATTGGCGTGTACATACAAGATCGCATCGACATCGAGTTCTCCCAAAGCAGGTTCTTCATCAGGTCTACTCGCTGTTCCCTTGCTCGCGGAACCGCAAGTGCGACTCGCACTGCCGCAAGTTCAGAAACCTTCACACTTCTGGTTGCACTCAGAGAAGAGAAGTGCCCATGCTTGCACCAATGCGAGTCCATGCTCGCGTTGACGCAAGTCGGGAAGCGTCCGGTAGGCAGAGTGCGCACGAGTTGAGCACGTTCATCGAACTGACCGGGAGTGACTATGCACGCAGGTGCGAAAAATGTCGCCGCAATTGCGATAGCAGGCTTTATTGGCGGGACAGCTGGAGACCCCGCCACCCTCAGCGAGAGCGACTCCAGCCGACCGGGCGTCACCTGCGAGTACCGGGTACTCAACACTGCAGGGGTGCACCGTACACCGTCGGAGATTTACTCCAAACCCAGCTTCAAGATACTGCGTCGAGACGACATCGTGTGGGCCGAGCAAAATTCCTACCCGCATCCAACCGAACAGCACATCTTCGTTCGTGAACTCGTGGGTGGTGGCTGGGTGATCGCGGACTTCCTCAAGCGCACCACGAAGCACTGCGATCTGCCCCAGGCACCCTCGCCGCACGAGCAGTAGCTCGTGCAACGGGCCGACCACCCTCCCTCCCCCCAGGTGGGTGGTCGGCCCGCCCGATGGTGGGTGAAGTAGCTGATCAGAGCGTGGGCGGCCAAGTGTGGCCGAGGAGCAACACCAACAGGCTGGCACCGATCAGAAACGGACCGAGAGGGACTTCGCCGACCCGGCCACGCCGTCGAAGCCGCGCGGCCACCCGCGCCACAGCCAGCGTGATCGCGGCGGTCAGGTAGCAGAGCAGGAGCGCCGAGCCAGCCGCTGACCAGCCCAGCCAACCGACAACCAGCCCGCACAATCCGGACGCCTTGACGTCGCCGGCCCCGAGTTGACCAGGGGCGCCGAGGTAGATCACCAGATGCACGACCAGCGCGACCGCGGTGACGAGCACGGCTCGGACGAGCGCCCGATGATCCTTCTCCGCGGCTGCGGCCAGCGTGAACAGCGCCAGCAGGGCCGGGTAGCTCGGCAGTGTCAGGCGGTTCGGCAGGCGCCTCTCGACCAGGTCGGTCGCTGCCAGCACAACCCCGACCACCGCGAACCAGCCGAACGCGAGCAGTACGGGGCGCCCACCGAATCGCCCGGCCAGGGCCAGCCACGCCAGGGCGGCGCATATCCCGACCATTGCCCTGACCTGCACCGGTAACCGCCAGGCGAGCGCTACACCTGCCGCACCGCCCAACGCGGTCCAGCCCGCGACCAGCGCACTGTCCACAGCTCCTCCGAGAGGCAAGCGCCATCGACCGGTGCCAGACCTCGTTTCTGTGCCGCAACGCTCGAATTCCGCCGCAACGCCAGAGCGCAGGACCGCGCCCGAAAACCACGCTACTCGCACAATCGATCTGGATCATTACCTTGGGCGCAATGATTAGCCCAATAGTGTGAACAAGGTGTCGCGGGTCCACACTCGCGTTTGCGCGAGCCTGGACCCGGCCCTGTACAACCAGTTTGAAATGAATCTCGAAGTTCGCCCCGGAGGTTGTCGTGCATATCCACCACTGTCATCTCGCCAGGAGGTACGCGATACCCCTGCTCGTTGTCGTGATGGGCATCGCCACAACCGGGTGCGAACAGCAGACGGTCGCGCGCCCCTCGACCAGCGGTCCGGCGGCGAACGTGGCCACTAGCACAGAGCCACCGACGCGGTCGGTCCAGGACCAGGTACTGGCGGCCTACGACGGCATGTGGGCCGCGATGAGCACGGCCGCGGAACGCTCCGACCCCACCGCGCCGGAGCTGTCCCAGCACGCCGCGGATTTCGCCCTGAACAAGATCATCCGAAGCTTACGCATCGACAGCGACAACGGCGTGGTGACCAAGGGCCAGGTCAAGACCGCCCCCACAGTCACCGAGTTGACCCCGCCGCAGGATCCCCGGGAGGCCCGGGTCGCCGACTGCGGGGACGACGGGGAGACCGCGAAGTACACGCGTGCCGGTGTGCGGGTGCCGGATTCCAGCGGAGGGCGTCGCAAGATCCAGGCCCGGCTCAAAGTCGTTGCCGGCCGGTGGGTGGTCACCGACTTCGCGATGCTGGAGGTGGGGTCATGCTGACCGCGATGTTCGTCTCCGCGACGGTGGCTTGCGTGGCGGCCCTGCTGCCTGCCACCGCACAGGCAGGCCCGCCCCGAGGCGGAGTGTGGTCGCACATCGGCTGCGGCCAGGGTGGTAGCCCCGAGTGCGAGGTGCTCGCCGGGCAGAACTCGGTCGCGGGTGCCGGATCACGCCCCGGCCCTGCGGCCCCGGCGGGCAACGCGAAACCGGTCTGCGTTTACACGCCGGTGGACGATCCGGCGACCCTGAACTCCTTGGCCTTCCGCCCTAACGAGCCGCCTGGTCCGCACTTGGCTCCCGGGTCGCGCTACTACCTCAAGCAGTGCGAGGGCGAGGCCCCAGGCTGGGTCGTACTGTCCCCGGGAGCGGTTCCTCCCCCACCGTCGCCGCGTGAACTCGCCGTGCAGGCGAGGTCGCGGCTGCGCCCGCCGAGCCCGGTCATCTCGTTCAGCCCAAGCACGGCCCAACTGGTCAACCTGCCGACCTGGCTGTGGATCGACCCGGTGCGCTGGCGACCGGTTTCGGCGACCGCGGGGGTTCCGGCGTTGTCGGTGACCGCGATCGCCACGCCAGTCACGCTCTCCTTCGCCATGGGCGACGGTGCCACCGTCCACTGTGGCGGACCGGGCACCCCGTTCTCCGGCAAGGACAATCCGGCTGCCGCTTCACCGGATTGTGGCCACACCTACCGCGTGGTCACCGGTAACAGCGCCCGCGGCGAGTTCCCGGTGACCGCGACCATCCGATGGCGGATCACCTGGGCTGGCGGCGGGGAAAGCGGCGGCCTTCCTGATCTGACCACCACCACGACCGTGACCGTGCGGATTGAGGAGGCCCACTCCCTGTCCGTCCGTTGACTGAGCCGACCCGCGCTCACCGGATCACGCAGCAAGAAGCAGGCAGTCACAACGAAAAACCTTGTCACGAAAGGCTCGTCGAAGAACACATGTCGACGCGTCGCGATGGCTTTTTGCCTGGAGGAGGTTGGTGATGGCTACTTCGGTTTCGACCATGCAGGGCGTGCCGACGCCGGACGCGTTGGCGAGTACGTGGGGTGGCCGTGACGGCACCGGCAAAGCGTCGTCTCGCATGAGCGGCGCGAACCGGCGCCGGAGCATCCCCCACCTCCTGCTGGGTGTGCTGCTGGTGGTGGCGTGTTCGGTCGGCGGAGTGCTGGCCGGGATGCGGTTGGGCGACCGCGAGAGCGTGCTTGCCCTGGCCCGTCCGGTCGCGGTGGGACAGGTCCTGGCGGCGCAGGATCTCAAGCAGGTGAACCTGGCGGCGGACTCCGGAATGGATGCCATCCCGGCATCCGCCGCGTCCACGGTGGCGGGACAGCCAGTCGCGTTCAGCCTGCCAGCCGGGTCGTTGCTGACGCGTTCGGCGTTAGGTTCGCCGCAGATTCCCTTCCAGGGCAAAGTGATTGCCGCGTTGGGTCTAAAGTCCGGACAGTTTCCGCCCGACTTGACACCCGGAACGACGGTGCTGGTTCTCACGACATCACCGCAGGGCGCCACGACCGGAACACAGAACGCACAGACCTCGGGCTGGACCGCCGTGGTGACCGGGATCGCCTCCCGCGAGACCGAGCAGACCACGGTCGTGTCCCTGCAACTGTCCGAATTGGACGCTCGGTCGTTGGCCTCGGCACCGGCCGGGCAGCTCAGCCTGGTGGCGACATCGGGAGGTGCTCGCTGATGCTTCTCGCGATCTGTTCGCTCAAGGGGTCCCCCGGAGCCACCACGTTGGCCGCCGCTCTGGGCGCCCGATGGCCCGCCGGGCAGAATCCGATCCTGGTCGAGGCCGACCCGGCAGGGGGCGATCTGATGGCCCGGTTCCGCCTGGCCGACGCGCCGAGCCTGGTCACCCTCGCCGTCGCAGCCCGCCGCAGCACCGAACTGGGGCTGCTCGCCCGGCACACGCAGCGGCTTCCCGGAGGTCTGCGAGCGGTGATCGGACCGGTCGGCGCCGAGCAGTCCCGCTCAGCGTTGTCTGTGCTGGCCTTCGGCGGGCTCTCGACACTGCGGCGTGCCGCCGACCAGCCGGACACCACCGTCATCGCTGACTGCGGCCGGGTCGACCCGGACTCGCCCGCGTTGCCGATCATCCGCGATTCCGACGCCATGTTGCTGGTAGCCCGTCCACACGATGACGAACTCGCACACGTCGCCCTCAAACTACGCGAGGTCCAGCGCTGGTCCCGGAGGCCCTGTTTCGTGCTGATCGGCGACGGCTACCCGACTCGCGCGGTGTCCCAGGCGCTGAGGATCCCGGTGCTGGGGCGCGTGCCTCGCGACGACAAGGGCGCCGCCGTGCTGTGTGGACACAGCAACAGCCGACACAGCCCAGTGAAGTCCAGGCTCGGCGAGGCCGCGGCCCGAATCGCGATATTGGCCTTGGCGCACCGGCATGCCGGCAACCGCGACGGCACCGGGCCACCGTCGGCGCGGCGGAAGACGGTTCCCGGCACCCCAGTCTCCGGTGCGACGCTGCAGCCCCTTTGTTCCCGGACACGAAACGGCGCGGACACATGAGCACACACGCCTTCGACGCCCCACAGAGGTCGCACACGTCGAACGGGGCCGATCCGAACTCGGCCCGGCCGCACCTGCCCGGCCCGGCAGAGCTGCCGCACCGGCCCAACAGGGAAACCGAGGCGATGGAACGATTGCGGCGGCGGCTGCGCCAGGACCTCTCGGAGCGGCTGAGCGAACGCATCCACGCCGACGAGAGTGCGGGACGCGCCCCAATGGGCGCTCAGCAGCGACGCCAACTCGCCCAGTTGATCCTGGAGAGTTCCGTCGAGGCCCACGCCCAAGCGGAGCTGACGAACTCAGCGGGCGGCGGGATGCTGGTGGCGCCAGAGGTCGAGCAGCGCGTGATCCAGGCGGTGCTCGACGAGGTGTTCGGCCTTGCTGGTCTGGAACCTCTGCTGGCCGACCCGGAGATCGAGAACATCAACATCAACGGCTGCGACCGCGTTTTCGTCCGCTACGCCGATGGCCGCCGGGCTCGCCGGGCACCGGTGGCCAGCTCGGACACCGCACTGGTCGAGCTTATCCGCGACCTGGCCACCCGCAGCGGAGTGGAGGAGCGGCGCTTCGATCGCGGGTCGCCCTTGGTTCACTTCCAGCTTCCCACGGGAGAGCGCGTTTCGGCGGTCATGGCCGTGACCCCGCGTCCGTCAGTGTCCATCCGGCGGCACCGCTTCCAGAAAATCACCCTGGCACGGTTGCGGGAGACGGGCACGATCGACCTGGCGTTGGAGTCGTTCCTGGCCGCGTTGGTCCGGGCGAGGCTGAACGTGTTGGCCACCGGCGGTACCGCGGTCGGCAAGACCACACTGTTGCGCGCCTTGGCCTCGGCGATCCCGAGGTGGGAACGTTTGGTCACCATCGAGGATGTCTTCGAACTCGGTTTGGGCGAGGACACCGAGGCACATCCGGATGTGGTCGCGATGCAGGCCCGCGTACCGAACCTGGAAGGGGTCGGCGAGGTCTCGCTGTCGTATCTGGTGTGGCAGTCGCTGCGCATGTCGCCGGATCGGGTCATCGTCGGCGAGGTGCGAGGCCCTGAAGTGATCCCGATGTGCAACGCGATGTCGATGGGTAACGACGGCTCCATGGGCACCCTGCACTCCTCCAGCAGCCGAGGGGCGTTCACCAAGTTGGCCGCCTATGCGGTGCAGGGACCGGAGCGGCTGCCGGTAGAGGCGACCAATCTCCTGGTGGCCAGCGCCCTGAACTTCGTGGTGCACCTGGACAAACCGCGCGATGATCCGGGCAAGCGGGTGGTCTCCTCGATTCGCGAGGTCGTCGACGCCGACGACCGCCAGATCATCAGCAATGAGGTGTGGCGGCCGGGTCCGGACCTGCGTGCCGTGCCGGGCGCTCCGTTGCGGACTGAGACCCTCGACCTGCTCGTCGCCGCCGGTTACGACCCTGAGCTGGCCGCTCGCCGCGATGGGTGGTGGCGGCTGTGACCCCAACCGTGGCGTTGTTCGGGCTACTCGGCGCCGGCCTGGCCGTTGGCATCCTGTTCATCCGGACGGGCCTGCGCCGCGGCCGACCCGCCCGCGACGGTGGGGCATCGCCGTGGTGGCGCACGTGGTGGGTCGCGCACCAAGACCGCAAACTGGTGGGCTGGCTGGTGGCAGTGGTGATCGCCGGCCTGGCTGTCGGCTCGGTGACCGGCTGGGTGGTTGGCGCCGTCCTCGCCGCGCTCGCGGTCGCCAGCCTGCCAAGGATCCTAGGCTCCAACACCGACCACAAACAGGACCTCGCACGCATCGAAGCGATCGCGTCCTGGACTGAGATGCTGCGCGACACCCTGGTCGCCGCCGCCGGTCTGGAACAGGCCATCCTCGCCACCGCCCCGGCCTGCCCGGCAGCGATCCGCGAGGAGATCACCGAGCTGGCCCTCCGCCTGGAACGCGGTGAACGCCTCGCCCCGTCGTTGCGCCACCTCGCCGACCAACTCCACGATCCGACCGCCGATCTGGTGATCGCCGCGCTCGTGCTGGCCGCCGAACACCAGGCCCGCCAGTTGGCGGACTTGCTCGGCGAACTGGCGGGAGAAGCCCGCGAGCAGGCATCCATGCGGATGCGAGTCGAAGCCGGTCGGGCCCGCACCCGGACCAGCGCGCGGGTCATCGTGATCACCACGCTGAGCTTCGCCGTCGGCCTGGTGCTGTTCAACCGCGGCTACCTCGCCCCCTACGACTCGGCGCTCGGCCAGGTCATGCTCGCGCTCGCCGGCGTCCTCTTCGCTGCCGCGTTCGCTTGGCTGACAAGGATTGCCCGGCCACGTGGTCCTGAGCGGTTCCTGACTGAACTGTCCACGATCCGCACCCATGACGCTGACGTCGGCGGGCTGCTCGCGGGGAAGGGGGTGCGGTCATGATCTCCGCGTTGCTGTGGGGCGCTGGACTTGGGGTTGGGCTGTGGGCACTGGTGGTCTACCTGTTCCCACCGCGGCCACCCCTGCGCACCCTGGTCGCGAGTCTCCACGCGACGTCCACGCCGCCACCGATCCTCACCGCGGACTCCGTCGGCTGGGCACTGTGGGTCGGCAAGCCGTTCATCAAGCCACTGGCTGCTCTTGGGCTGCCGAACCGCAAGCTGCGCAATGACCTCGCGGTCACCCGAAGGAGTGTCGAGCGCCACTTGGCGGAGAAGGCAGTCTTGGCGTTGACCGGGTTGTTGCTGCCACTGTTGACACAACTGACGCTCATCCTCGCCGAGGTCAGTCCGGGCTGGACAATCCCGGCGGTCGCGAGTCTCCTCCTCGCCCTGGGTGGATTCCTCCTGCCGGATATCACGGTCCGGCAGGAAGCCGAGCGACGGCGCGCGACGTTCCGGCTTGCCCTGTCGGCCTACCTCAACCTGATCCGGGTCCTGCTGGCCGGCGGCGCCGGGGTCGACGGCGCCCTGTCCGACGCGGTCGTCGTCGGTCGCGGCTGGGCATTCCAGCAACTGCGCCAAGCTCTGCTCACTGCCCGCATCACCCGCGTCACCCCCTGGGCCGCCTTGGGACGGCTCGGAGCCGAACTCGATGTGCACCAGCTGTCCGAACTCGCGGCCTCGGTCAGCCTTGCCAGCGCTGAAGGCGCCCGGGTGCGGGCCAGTCTCGCCGCGAAGGCCGCCGCGTTGCGCACCCGCGAACTCACCAACGCCGAAGCCGAAGCTCTGTCAGCTACCGAACGCATGAGCCTTCCCGTGGTGATGCTGTTCGGCGGATTCCTTGTATTCATTGGATTTCCCGCACTCATGAGCGTGCTGGGAGGGTTGTGAGTTCCACCAGAACAGTCCACACCGGACTACGAACCGCAGGGAGAAGTCGATGTTCACCGAAGTTCACATCCTCAGCGCCCGCATCCGGGCCGAGCTGGAGCGGCTGCGCCGCGACGAGGCGGGTTACTCGACCGAGGCGGTCGTGGTCACCGCTTTGCTCGCGGCCCTGGCCATCGCGGTCATCGCGATCATCGCGATCAAGGTCACTCAGAAGGCCAAAGGAATCAACCTGTAGGCCGGTGACCACGATGCCTCGACGCCCTAGCCAACCAGTCACGCCGAACACGCGCGATCGTCCACACCGGACACGTGTGCGGACCGCGCTGCGCCGACTGCGGACGGATCAACGTGGCGCCGGAACAGTCGAACTCGTCATCGCCACGCCACTGCTGTTGCTGCTGATCCTGCTGATCGCGCAGTTCGCGCTCTACCTGCACGCCACCCACATCGCCCAGGCCGCCGCAGCAGAAGCCCTGTCCGCGGCACGGGTATCCGGTGGCAGCGCAGCCGCGGGCAGTTCAGCGGGGCGACGTGTCCTCGCGCGGCTGGGAAGCGGCCCGCTGCGCGCGACCTCGGTCGATGTCCAGCGGAGCAGCGCCCAAGCCTCGGTGACGATCACTGGGTCCGTGATCAACCTCATCCCGTTCGTTGCCTTCACGGTTCATGCCGAAGCCGTTGGACCCGTTGAGAAACTCACCTCACCGACCAGCACCGGAGCGGGGCCATGACCGCCGCCTGCCAACCCCACCCCCGGGCGGTATCGGCGCGAACCCGGTTTCGTGCGCTGCGTCGCGAGGAACGGGGTTCGGCCGCGGCCGAACTCACTCTGCTCACTCCACTGCTGGTCCTGCTGTTGTTGTTCGTTGTCCTGTGTGGACGCGTGGCGAGCACCAAACTGCGGATCAACGACGTTGCCCACCAAGCCGCTCGCGCCGCCACCTTGGCTCGCATCCCGTCGCAAGCCACCGCCGACGCCCAGTCCACCGCCAGCGCGGCCTTGGCATCGGCCGGGATCACCTGCCAATCGCTGTCGGTCTCCACCGAAACCCAGGGACTCAAGCCCGGTTCCACGGTGACCGTGACCGTCTCGTGCAGTGTCGGACTCGGCGACCTGACCATGCTCGGTGTTCCCGGCTCGCGCACCTTCCAGTCGAGTTTCTCCTCACCGGTCGACGTGTGGCGCGGCACGTCCTCGCGGGCCCAAGCAGGAGGTGCGGAATGACGATGACAGTATCGACGCGCCACCGAGCGCGATGGCTGCGCCACGACGAGGACGGCCGGGTGACCGCGTTCGTCATCGTCATCGTCACTGCGGTCCTGCTGTTCGCCGGCCTCACTCTTGACGGCGGCCTTGCCCTGGCAGCCAAGGTCCGCGCGTTGGGCGAAGCACAGGAAGCCGCACGGGCCGGTGCCCAGGAGATCGACCTGGCCGCCTACCGCGCCAACGGCACCCTGCGACTGGCACCGCGACAGGCGAGCGCTGCCGCTCGTGCCTACCTCGCCGCCGCGGGCCACAGCGGCACCGTGTCCATCGCAGGCAACACGGTCAACGTGACCGTCCTCGTCAGCCAAGCCACGCAGCTACTCCGACTGGTCGGCATCGACTCGATCACCGTCACCGGCACCGGCCAAGCCCAGCCACTACGCGGAATATCCGGACCGTAATCCCTTGACCCCGCGCCACCGCTCGAACCAGGCGCGGCAGCGGAGAAGGAGAGCACGATGGGGACGATTGAGGAGATCGAACGGCGCATCGAGGAAGCCGACGCCGCTCGTAGCGCGAGGAGAACCGCCGCGGCGAAACGGGTCGGCGAGCTGGCCCACCAGCGCGCCGCCGTCGCCGAGCGACTGGCCGACATCGAGCGGGACCTCGGCGAGGTGCTCGCTGAGTCCAGTGACATCATCGAGATCGACGAACTGGCCCGGTTCACCGAGGTACCGGTCGCGGATCTCACACGATGGCTGGACTGCCGCAAGACGGGCCGCGTCAAACGCAAGCGGTCCAACGCTGGCGCACCCGCCACGAAGAAGGACCAGAGCCGAGGCCCCTCCGTAGCAGAGACCTCGGCGGCAAGTCAGGCATCCACAATGCCTGTGCCCGCTGAACCTCACGCAGACACCGTGAACACGCCGGTGCGAATGGCGGCGGCGCGATCCGACTCGGTCGTCCTGCCAGGGCTGCGGCAGTGAGTCCGGCCGTCTCCGGTCAGCGGGCATCCGACGGCGCGCGGGAGACAAGGGGTCACCACGCCGGGTGGATGTTGGTCGCCGCGCTCCGGTTCGCCGGCCGGATGCTGCGTGGACTACTCGCCGCCGTCGTGCTGTTGGCTCTGGTGACCGGCCTCCCCTGGGCCCTGGTGCACTTCGTGGGTTGGCCGCTGCCTGACCGCATCCCGACCTGGGACGAAGCCGAGGCCACCCTGCTCAACCCGATGAGCGCGCGGTTCCTGCTCAACACCCTGGCATGCCTGTGCTGGATCGTGTGGTTCCTCTTCACCATCGACATCACCCGCTGCGCCGTCGACGCGGCCCGCGGCATCACCTGGCCGGAAGTCCGGCCGACCGGCCCCCTGCGCGGGCTCGCCGCCGCGCTGGTCGGGACCATCGCGCTCACATTGCTCGGCAACCGAACCTCGGCCGCACCACCGGCCACCGCAGCCGTGCTCACCGGCGATCTGACACCGGTCGCGGTCACGGCCCCGCTTCATCCCCGCCCGCCCCAGCCTTCGGCCACCATCCACCAGCGGGACACGATGACCCTCGACTGGTCCGCGCCCGCGCCACCCGGGACGGTGAAGGCCACCGAGGAGGTCCGCCTCCCGCACATCCAGGGCGCGACCGTGGTCTACGACAGCCTCTGGCGGATCGCCGATCGGATGTTCGGCAACGGGAACCGCTGGCCCGAACTCTACAAACTGAACCACGGGGTGCTCCAACCCGATGAGCGAGTCCTGACCAAGCCCCACCTCGTCCGCCCTGGTTGGAAGATCACCGGCTACATCCCCTCGCCCGCACCGCCCGTCGCGCGGCCACCCGACGGGCGGCAGCCAGCGGCCCCGCCTACCGAGCCGCCGAAGACCACGCCCCCACCGGCCAGCACACAGCCCGTACCGAGCACCACACAGGTACCGGTCGGCGACGCCGACACCGCCGATCACACGGACGAGCAGGACATCGCCCGGCAGCCCGGCCTGGACCTGCTGACCGGCGCCTTCGTCAGCATCCTGCTGGCCGGAGTGACCAGCGCCGCCGCGGTGTCCGTACGGATGTGGCGCCGCCGCCGCTACCGCATCGGCAGCGGCGACCGCTCCGACCTGTACCGTCCGATCGCGCCCGTGGTCCGTGCCCTGCGCACCGCCCACGATCACCGTGGCCCAACCGGCCTGGACGAGGTCGAGGTCATCGAGGCGGCGCTACCGCCGCCGGTACGAATCTCTATCACCGGGACGGGCGCTGCTGAACTGGACGACGAGCCCGCTGCCGTGCCAGCACGGGTCGGCGTGCGCGCCGGATGCGAACTCGCGCTCAACCTCGCGAGCACCCGTGGGCTCGGCCTGCTCGGGCCGGGAGGGCCCGCCGCTGCCCGTGCACTCCTGCTGCACCTGCTGGCCCAGCACATCCAGGACGGCGAGCACGTCCGAATCCTGCTGCCCGCCCCCGACCTGCTCACCATCTTCGACAGCGCCGACGCCGCACATCTGCCATCCACGGTCAGCGTGGTCGATTCCCTCGACACCGCCCTGGGCGAGATGGAGACCGAACTCCTCACCCGGACCCGAACCGTGATCGACGGGACCACCCTGCCGCGCCAGCCTGGCACGCTCGTCCTGCTCGGCAGCCCGGCCGCACATGCCGAGCGCCGGCTACAAGCCGTCCTCGACAATGGCTCCTCCCTGGGCATGGCGGGCGTCCTCCTCGGCCAATGGCCTCCCGGCGCGAGCGTCCGCGTCCGTACGGACGGCACCGTCAGCGCGGCCAGCACCGGCCTCGACGCCAGCCTGGCCGGAACTCGTCTATTCACCCTGCCCGCCACCGACGCCACCGAGCTGCTCACGGTACTTCGCGAAGCCGAAGGACCCGCCGACCCCACGGGGAAACCGGTTGACCGTCACGGTGAGCCATCGCCGACCGCCAGTGCCGCGTCCACCCGAGTCGACGTCAACGAGCCTCACCTCCCTGGCCAGGACGACACGTGCGAGGAACACACGCGGCTCGAACTGACCGAACCGCGCTACACCACCGGGCTCACCGATGCGAACCCGACACCGCGGCTGAGGGCACTCCGCGCACAACCCGCGCCGGTCGGGGCACCGCCCGACTCAGTAGTCCCACCTGGTGCGGTCGACACCGACCGGAACGGCGCTCACCGCGGGACGCCCCAGGATGACGAGCTGGTGTCCGAGCCCGCGGTGACGCCACCTCTGGCTCTGCGCGTGCTCGGATGCGTCCACCTGGTCCTGCTTGAAAACGGAGTTGGCCGGGACCTCACCGCGGCACTGACCCGCAAGCAACGCGAGGTGCTCGTCTACCTCGCCCTGCACCCCGATGGTGCGCGCCGGGATGCGGTCAGCGACGCCGTCTGGCCCGACAGCCCGATTTCTCGCCCCTTCAACAGCTTCCACAACGCACTGTCGATGTTGCGGCGAGCCCTGCAGCGGGCAACCCGCGGCGGCATCAGCGAGATCATCGTCCATGACGACGGCCGGTACCGGCTCGACCCGAGCATCGTGACGACCGACTGCGGACGATTCCGGACGGCGCTCAGCGCCCGCGGCAGCCTCAAGGACAGCGACCGCATCGACGCACTCCACCAGGCTGTCGCCCTCTACCACGGTCATCTGGCCGAGGACGTCTCCTCATGCTGGATCGAGCCCTACCGCGAAGCCGCCCGCCGCGATGTGCTCGACGCCCTCGGCATCCTCATTCGCGCCCACGCCGAGACCAAGCCGGACACTATGCTTGCCCTGTTGGAGAAGCTGCGCACCCTCGATCCGTACAACGAAAGTGTCTATCGCGACATCATCCGCACTCAGGCTCGGCTGGGCCGGCACGAAGCGATCGGGCGCACGCTGACGCTGCTGGTCACCACCCTTGACGAACTCGGCCAACAACCGGGCCAGGACACGGTCAACCTGGCCGAGTTCCTGCGACGGCGCGGCACCGCCGCCAGCTGACCATCCGTGCTCTCGACAGGCGGGACGCCGTACACGACCTCGCCCGGCACAGATCAGGTTCGGTCGCCTGTCGGCATAGGGTGAGCCTGGTGATTGACCAGATGACCGTGGAAGCGGCGGTCGCCGACGCTCGCCTTGCCGTCTTGGAGTTCGACGACGCTCGGGCATGGCTGGAACGTGCCCGGCAGAAGCCGCTGGAGCCGCTCGCGGCCGAGGTCTGGGTCACCGAACCGTCATACCGCCACATCCTGCTCGTGCGGCACCGCGTGCGCGGATGGGTACCGCCTGGAGGCACGGTCGAGCCGGGCGAGACGCCGCGGGCAGCCGCGGCCCGTGAACTCGCGGAGGAGACCGGCGTTCCAGGTGAACTGCTGCCCGTCCCGGCCGCCGTCACCGTCCGCTCCTACCGCGCCGACTGGTCGCCGACGCTGGGCCTGTCCTACGTCGCCATCATCAGTCGCGAGGTGCCGCTCGGTGGGGAAAGCGGCCAGCCTCCGAAGTGGTTCAACCTGGACGAGGACTGGAGCAGTGCCTTCCCCGAGGATCGCCACCGCATCAGCGCGTACGTGCGCCGACTGGCGACGGAGTACCCGTTCAGTGCCCGCTGACGTCTGCCGCCAGGGCGCTCAGGGTTTTTTCCCGGGGGCGCAGGGCGACCACCACGAGCCAGCTGGTCACGGTCGGCGCGGCGGGCGTGGTCAGGGCGTATGCCTTGGCCAGGATGCTCATCCGCTGGGCGTGGGTGAACTTCCCCTCGGGGCGGGCGAAGACCGGAATCGACAGCCATGCCTTCTTCTCGGCCATGGTGCCGTGCTGGGCGATGATCTCGGTGTCGAGCACGGTCATACCCGCCGCGGACAGCTGCTCGGTGACCGCCTCCAGCGACAGCTTGGGAGGCGCTTCGGCAGCCGGTGGCGGGGCGTAACCGTAGTCGCGGGCCGCGACCTGACGGATCAGGGTGTTCAGCGACGGTCCGGTACGCGCGCGCTTCTCATCCGGGTGGCGGACACCGGCGAAACCGCCGCCGATGTTGAACACGAACCGGCCACCCGGACGAAGAATGTGGTGGGCTGCGGCGAAGACCGCGCGCACGTCGGTCTTCCAGATCGCGGAGTTGCACACCATGGCATCGGCCAGGCCGGGGACGTGGTCGCCGAGTTCTTCGGCTGGTGCCGTGACCCAGCTCAGACGCGGATCGGTCAGGCTACGGCGGCCGACGCGCTGCATCGCGGCGGCGTTGTCCAGGGAGATGACCCGGGCCTGGGACGGGACCAGTTCGAGGATCGCCTCCGCGGTCGCGCCGGCTCCGCCGCACAGGTCGACCACCAGGCGGCTGTCGGCGAGGTCGGCGCGACGGGCAAGGTCTCGGCTGGCGGCTCCGTACATGGGAAAGCTACGGGTGAACGCGGCGTACGCCTCAGCGGTGGTGTCCTCGTCCCAGCCGACGACAGCGTCCAGGGGTGCCATCGCGGGTACCTCGCTTCACGGAGCAGGGGCCGACCTGTCAGCGGCTGGCCGCTGACGAGCCAGGCGGGGTAGTCAGATCAGAAGAGAGAGCCCTGTACTGCGGTGGCGGGCGAGGTGAAAGGACCGAACACGATGCGGCGCCCTTTGAGGGCACCGAGGTCGAGCACGTAGTCCACATCGTCGCCACCACCCAGAACAACCAGCACCTGAGTGCCGACGCACGAGACGACGGTGAAGCCGTGCTCGCCTTCGCGCAGGTCGTGCGGATACAGCACCCGTACGCCGTCTGCGACGCGCATGCGGTCGCCTTCGGCAGGTGGGGCCCACTTTTCCAGCATTGTCGAGGTGTTCATGGCGGCGAGCGCATCAGCGACGCGAGCGACGTGATGGTCGTGGGTCGCGCCGGCGGCGGACAGGTCGGTCAGGGTGGCCAGTGCCTTGAGCTTGGCCGCGGCCCGGACGGTCTGGGACATCCGCAGCTCGCGGGTGACGGCGTCTTCGAGGTGACGCACGGCGCGGCCGTCAGGGCTCTTGCAGAAGTAGGTGGCGAACAACGCACCCTGCTCGTCGAGCCGGGATCGCTTGCGCGGTTCGGCCGCGGTGCCGACCTTGGTGGCACCGTCGGCGAAGGTGGCCAGGTACAGCCAGTGCGGTTGGTCCATGTACCGGCGCAGAGCTTCGGAGGCATGGCCGTCCTGGTGGTACTGGTGGGCGAATCGGAACTCGTCCTGGCGGAAGCACCGGGGGCACTGGTCGCTTTGCCCAGCCGGGGCGCGGTCTGGGCAGGCGATCGCTTCGACGCGCACGGTGTCGGCGAACTGGTACCGGCCGGTGCACCACCGTTCCGGGCCGGTCGCGAACCCGAGTTGCCAGTTCATGACCTCGGCGTAGACCAGTGGTCCGCCGGGCAGCGGGGCGAGCAGCAGCCGAGGGGCCCCGGTTGCCCAGGTGATGCCGTGGCACACGTACTCGCCGTCGGTCGGCCGGGTCGCTGGCATGGTGCGGTCCTCATGGTGGGTTCGGGATGGTCAGATGGCGAGTTGGAGGCGGTCGGCAAGGGCATCGGCTGCGGTCTTGAAGACCGCGTCGCGATCCATGTCGGTGACGTCCAACGACAGCCAACCGCTGTGCTGCTCCTGCTCGTGCAGCTTCGCGAGAACGATGTTCTGGTAGCGGATGAAGTCCTCGTCGCCACCGCCGGAGTGCCCGGTTTCCAGAGAGGTGAACTCGCCCTTGCGGGCGAGCGCGTCGCGAGCGTTGATACGCAGGAAGAACACCAGGTCGGGTTCGGTGAGGTGGGAGAAGACCTGCTCGGCAAGGCCGGTGGAGACGTCCGGGTTGACGGCGTAGCGGGCGAGGATCTTGTGGTGGGCGTTGTCGAGGATCACATGGGTTCCGGCGGCGAGCGCGGGCTCGATCACGAGTGTGTCCTGGAGGGTGTACCAGGCGGCCAGCGCCAGCAGCCAGTAGTGGTCGCCGCACGCCTGGGCGATACGGGGGTCGCGGCGGTAGACGAGCGCGTTGAGGCGGTCGATGTAGTCGGACAGCCCCGGGTCCATGGGGACGTCGGTGCGATGCTTGCCAATGAGGATCGCCTCGTGGCCGGCGTCGTTGAGGGCTTGGTGCAGGCGGGTGGCGAGGGTGGACTTGCCCGCGCCGTCGATGCCGACGACCGTGATCTCCCGTCCGCGCGCGGGGCTGTCGGGCCGTACCGCGTTCGTCATGTGGTGTTCCTCCAGGGGTTTCAGATCGGCCGGGCGGCCAGGCGGTCGGCGATGATCTCGCGGATCCGGCTCACCAGGACAGTCCGCCGCAGAATGACGTCGCGGTGACGCTCGTTGGACAAATCCGCGGGGTACTGGCGGGCGAGATTGTTGGAAATGACATGCAGGTAGCCGAACCCGATTCCCGCGCGGAACGCGGCTGCCCCCATGGGGCCGATCTCCGGATCGACGAAGGCGTGACCGACGTGCTCGCTCAACCAGTCCCGGTTCTCCAGCAGGATCGAGGGCGAGGTGACGTGGACACCGGTGGTCACGCCCGGTTGGGCGGTAGCGAAGTCACCGAAGAAGTCGGGCCACGTGACGAGCGTGCCACCGACAAGGCTCGTGTTTCCGGTCGCGAGCCGCGTGTTGGGCTCGATCTCGGGGTTCAGCGCACCGACTTTGCCGACGTAGACGACGTCGCGGGCGCCGAGTTCGGCCAGACGCGTGAGGACCCGCCCAGCGACGTCGCCCCAGATGCTGTGCAGGAAACCGAGGTAGACCACCCGGCGGCCGTGGACATGGGTGCGCTGCCAGGCGTAACTCGGTCCGTAGGTCCACGTGCCGCCCTTCGGGGCGAGGTGCGCCAACCCCCATCCAACGATGACGAGGTCGCCGTCGAGGTTGAGGTTGAGGTCCAGTTGTCCCACTGCCGCATGGGATACCGCGGGGTCGGGCAGTTGGTGGCTGACGGTGTCGGCCGCCCTTCCAGTCATAGCCAGGTACGTGGCGATGATCAGCGCGTAGTGGTGGACGTAGTCGACACCGGGGAACGCCTTGACGACCAGGTCTCGGCCGTGGATCTGGGCGGTGGGGCGCTCGAAGTTGAACACCTTGCCGTTCTTCTCGTGCGCCGAGATCACGGCCTGGCGGTCGTAGTCGCCGATGACGCGAACGCTGTTCCAGTCGTGGTCCTGGATGAGGTGGTGCACCTTGATCCGCAGGTAGCGCAGCAGACGGTCCGGGGCCATCGTGTGCCCGTGCACCGCGATGGGCGCCGTACGCAGCGCCGTGCCCTGGGCAGCCGTCAGGAGGTCCATCAGGCGGCCTCCGGAATACGCACGCTGCTGCCCGCCGCCTCGCGGACGACCGCGATGTTCCGTCGGATCAAGTCGAATCGTTCTTCGGGGATGGGGCCCAGGTTCTCGATCCGTGGTGTCGGGGGCTTCTCGTAGGGGCCGTCGGACAGCATTGCGATCCCCATCGCACCGAGGATGACCGGGGCGGCGCCGTCGACGGAGGCGATCCATTCGTGCTCGCGCTGTTCGAGGAGTTCCAGGTGCCCGGTGCGGCCGAGGCCGAGCAGCCGGTAGACGATCCGCTTTTCGACCATGCCGTGGTCTGCCAAGTACCGGGTGGCCGTCCAGCGGGTGCGGCACAGTTGGTCTTCGGGCGCGGGGCGCCGGGAGGCGGGCAGCGCGATCGCTCCGACGTAGTCGCTGGAGACGAAGTGGTCATAGCAGCGCAGCCACTCCTGATCGTCCGCCGCGTGCAGTACGACACACAGGCGGAACTCGTCGCTGAGATCGCGGATCTCCCAGGCGGCCTCGTCGCATGCCTTGATGGTGGCGGGACCGTCACGCATGACGTCAGGCAGGATGATCTCGCGAGCCTCGACCGCGCGCGCCGCCGCGACCAGCTGTGTGGCTGGCAGGGCGTAACCGAGGTCGAAGACGCCGTTGTCGACGATGATGTCCGCTCCCCGCTGGGCTTCGCGGCGGAAGAACGTGCGGTAAGCGGAGTCGGTCAGGACCCGCTGGGCGGCCACGTGGTGGACGCGGGCAGGCGCCTGGGCGACGAAGTCGTCCAGATAGTCAGACGGTGCGATCACGGAGACATCGATGCCCTTGGCCTTCAAGCGTTCCTCCACCGATCGGTCGCGAGGGAGAGGAACTGTTGGGAGAGCACTGGGTTGCTTCCGAATCGGCCGTTGGCCTGCAGTGTGGTGGTGCGGGCGGCTTCCATCCGCACCCCGCGCAGGCTCATGCACAGGTGCGTGCCGCGGACGGCGACCGTGATGTCCTCGCTGCCGATCACCGCGGCGATCTCGTCCGCGACCTGCTGGGTGAAGCGCTCCTGCACCTGAAGGCGCCCCGCGTGCCGCTGCGCGATCCGGCCGAACTTCGACAGCCCCACCACCTCACCGTCGGGCAGGTAGCCGACGGCGACGTCGAAGTTCATGGGCAGCAGGTGGTGCTCGCACAGCGACCAGACACTCATGCCACCGACCACGACCAATTGGCCGCTCAGACTGCTCTCGACGAAGCACGTCGGCGCGGCCGACGAGTCGGGAGCGAGAAAGGCGCTCCACCATGCGGCGACCCGGGTCGGTGTGTCCACCAGCCCCTCCCGTCCGGGATCCTCGCCGAGTGCGGCCAGAAGTTGGCCGACAAGATCGGTGACGTGCTCGATGTCGACTGGTCCCGGCGCGGCGGTGCCAGGTTTCGGCAGCAGGGCAGGGCTTTCGGCGGGTGACGGACTGTAGAGGGTGTTGGTCATGGACTTCGCCTCGCTTCCTGGCCAGAGAAACAGGTGATTGATCACGTAAGCGGCCACCAGCCGCGACGACGTCCGCGAGCATTCTGGTGGTCTCGATCAGGCCCTCAACAGTCGTTCGCGGCGTGTGCGGGTGCGGCGGTATCTGGTGCCGACGCGGAAGAGCTGTGCGCTCTCGTGCTCCATGCTGGTAACGGAATCACCGGGCACCGGTCAGGATGTGCAGGCGAGTGGAGACGTTCCACCCGCGCTTGGTTGCCGGGCCGTGGAGCACGTCCAGGCCGGCCAGGACTTTCTCGCGGGTGGTGCCTTCCGGCATCACCCACACCGGGTCCAGCTGGTACTCCTCGACGAGCTGGCCAATCTCGTCGAGGTCGCGCTCGGGGTCGGTAACCACGAACTTGAAGGCCGCACGGCCCGTCCTGGCCAGCGCCGTGAGCGCCATCGGTCTGATCCGAACGGAATAGGGCATGCCGGAGTTCGCGAGTTTCGGGCTCACCACCCACAGATCGACCAGGGGCGCCAGCTCCGGGGTGGGCGTCATCGTCCCGTTGGTCTCGACCTGCACCCGCGCGGTCGCCACGCCGCGGGCGATGGCGGCCATGGCAGGTTGCTGCAGCATCGGCTCCCCGCCGGTGAGCACCACCAGGTCCACCGCGCGCTCGCGCACCCAGGACACCAGCTCGGTGACGGGGACCCGCTCACTGACCTCGGCCGGGTTGTACTTGCTCCAGTCCCAGCTCTCCGGGGTGTCGCAGAAGCCGCAGGTGAGGTTGCAGCGGGAGAACCGGACGAACGCGCAGCGCTGCCCCGTCCACGGCCCTTCGCCCTGGAACGACTCGAACTTCTCCGCGAGAATCGCTGACCCCGCTACGAGTTCCGGGGGAACAGCCGGGACGTTCACGCTGCCACATCCCGTTCCCACAGCCCGGTGCTGCTCCCCGACTCGACGCGGACGGACACCAGCCGACCGCGGATGCCCGGCTCGACGTTGTCGATGAACCAACCAGCCAGGTAAACAACCAGAGCGGGGCCGGCATCGCGCAGTTCCGCCTCGGCAGCGGGCACACCCAGGTGCGTCACGAACTGGCTCAGATCACCGAAATCGGTGACAAACCCGAACTCGTCGAGTCCATCCGCGCCAAGGACCAGCGTGACGTCGCCGTGGCTGGTCAAAAACCTCTTCGAGATCGTGATCTCGCCGGTGATGCCGTCACAGCGTGCCGAGGTGGTCGCGGTCTCCGAGACCGTCATCGCGACCAGCGTGATCGGCATGACCGATTCGATGTTGTCCGCGAACCACTCGGCGAGGTGACCGGCAAGCAGTTCGCTGGTCGGATGGAAATCGACCTGGTCGTTGAGCAAGCGGTGATCGAAGGTCTCGTCCAGGTAGTCCCCAAGGGACGACAGGTCGCCGCAGCCGTCACCGTGCACCAGCGCCGAGGCGGTGACGGAGTAGCTGTGTCCGTGATTACGCCTGCACTTGTGTGTCGACGGCAACTTCCGCAACTCGTGGCTGGCGCTGAAGCCGAACGAACGCGTGATGCTCAACCGCCCGTCCGCGACTGACTTCTGGTCAACGGTCGTCATGCAGCCCTCCTTCCTCGATCCGCCCCGAACGGCGATCAGACGATGCGTACCGGCGACGAAACCGGCCACTGGCGTACCGGACCCGCACCGTGACGGTCTGAGCACCTCCGCCACCGAACAACCTTACTGCGATACCCGAAAGGCGACAAGGTGAAGATGGGCGTATCCGGGTGACTTTGCTGCCTTACGACTAAGGTCAACGGCGAGAGCACCTGTCCAATGCGAGACGCAGAGGAGCGCGAGCCATGACCAGCGGCGGCCCGTGGACGAGCGTGTCGATGCCGTACGTGAGCGGCCACCGCGGCGACGCCTGGGGTGCCGAGGCAGCAGAGCATGGCGGCACAGGCGCCCAGAAGCTGCTCGGCGTTGACGAGGTAGTCGCCTCCGCGGAGGTCGCCGACGCGCTCCGCCTGAACCTGGGCGAGCCGGTGATCGTGCGGCGAAGGGTCATGCTGTTCAACGACCACCCGGTCGAACTCGTCGAGTCGTACTACCCCGCGACCATCGCCCTGGGCACCAGACTGGCCGAGGCCCGCAAGATTCCCGGTGGCGCGGTCGCCCTCTTGGCCGACCTCGGCCACCAGCCCCGCCACGTCCGCGAGGACGTCAGCGCACGCCTGGCCACTCCGGCCGAACGGACCGCGCTGCGACTGAACGACCCCTCCTGCGTGCTACTGCTCTCGCGCGTACTTTCGACCGGGCTCGGCCTTCCCGTCGAGGCCAGCGTGATGACGATGGCCGACGGCCGGCGGCTGCGCTACGAGCTGACCCCATGACCACGCCGTCGCTGTCTCCAGGAGCCGGACTTGCCCCGCGCCCGTGACACCCGGCCCCGGCACCAACAGATTGCCGCGGAACTGCGCGACCTCATCATGCGCGGCGAACTCAAGCCGGGAACCCAACTGCCCTCCACCGCGCGACTCGTCGCCCAGTACGAGGCGGCCAACGCCACCATCCAGCATGCGCTCGGCACCTTGAAGACGGAAGGTCTCCTGATCAGTCGCGTAGGCAAGGGTGTCTACGTCCGGGACCGGCAGCCGTTCGTCATCGACGCCGCCGCCTACATCACGCCCGAGCCGGGCCGGTTCCGCTATCAGCTGCTCACTGTCGACACCGTCATACCGCCCGCGGACATCATCGACGGACTGCGGCTGGCTCCGGGCGCGACCGCGATCATCCGCACCAGGATCCTCTTCCACGATGAGCGGCCCGTGGAGTTGTCCGCGTCGTACTACCCCGCCGAGATAGCCACCGGCAGCAGCCTGGCGAAGGCCGCGAAGATCCGCGGAGGCGCACCCCAGGTGCTGACCAACCTCGGATTTCCGCAGCGGATGTTCGTCGACCGGATCTCGGCTCGCCCTCCGACCGTGGAGGAAGCCGAGACGCTGGACCTTCCTGACGGGACGCCGGTGATCCGACAGCTGCGGGTCATCTACAGCGACAACGAACGCCCTGTCGAAGCCTCGGTACTCATCAAGGGTGCCCACCTGTACGAGCTGCGGTACCGCCAGACCGCGGAAACCGAGTCCGGGTAGAGCCTGGCCCTCACACCGTCTGCCCGGCAACATCACGAGCAGAAAACCCCGGCCAAGTTCGAAGAGCCCCTTTGTGTCAACGAAAACCCACCACGGTAATGCCGTCGCAAAGACATTGTCATCAACCGTGTACCATGACCTGACAACCCTCGGCGCCATCCGAACAACGGAAACTGACGGGCGCTGAATCACGTTCGACCCAATCGCCATGAGAATTCTCCTGCACGGTCAGTCCGGCAGCGCCCAGCAGGAATTCGCAGTCCCATCTTCGAGCGGATTCAAGCGCCAGATAGAGTTGCCATGTCGCCAATACCACACGAACAGCCCAATATCAACACCAGCCGCGAAAACCTACAACTCAGCCTGTCTACCAATGCCCCTTCCTATCCGACTACCGATCCGCCTACCCACTAGAGCAGCAGGAGCGATCGAGCCTATTCGCGCAGGCCAAGAGCTTCCACATCCTACCCATGCACCCCCCGACTTGGGTGCCGGCAGGCATATGAACAGACGGGCGGGGCGCACCAGGAGGTCTGGGCCACTCACCACTATCGCTCTCCACTTTTCGCAAACCAATCACTACACGAAGATCCATGCTCATTGAATTTCTTTCTATTTCACCCTTGATCCTCCCATTGCGAACTATTCCCTATCTTGATCTTGATTCATCGCCGAAAACGAGACCTACCGAAGATCGATTTCACCAGCCGGCACATCTGTCGATCAATACAGAAATGGGCCATAAATTCGACAAGACCTCTTGATTCAGGACCATAAGAGAGTAGAATCAGAGTTGTCGGGCAACGGGGCGGCACACCTCGAAATCCGATTCGACAATCCGGCATAGATCAACGAAAAGGTAGTCTGCCATGACTATTCTTGAAACGTCCGTGTCGCGCTTTTCGCTCACGGTGGATGTATCCGACACAGTCGCCGTCATGATCGATAACGCTGACACCCCGTGGGGCCGACGGCTGCACGAGGCGTTGGCGTTCGCGACCTCCGCTGACACCGCCTACGCGGTCACCCCGTATGTGAGCGTCGGCCTGGACGACTTCCGACCCGATGCCCCGCAACGGCCGGACCGGCCCGACGTAGCCGACTGCCACGTCTCCGGGGTGCTCGGCAAGCTTGCGGCCGCAAGTTACCTCACCGCACGCACCGAACTACGCGAGTCCTCATCGGAAAGTTATCTCTCCGACGGGCGCACCGTAACGAGCGTGGCAGTGCACCGGCCGTTCGCGCTGGTCGAGGTCGACTACTGGTTGCGCCGGGATGCCAACCGTCCTACAAGCCAGTACGGCTACGCCTACGCCCGTCGGTGGGAGATCAGCCACCGTTCCCACATCGTGCCCGCCGGCTTGTACCTGATCGGCGAAACCGGCGACCACGTGCCGAGGTTGACCGGCGTCGCCGGTGTCGAGGCGAACCGCACCGACCTGGTGTCGCACTTGTTCGACCTTGAGGGATTTGGGGCCAGCACCTGCGACGCGGACTGCGACGCCTGCGGCGCCCAGTGGCGGGCTGAGTGCGGCTCCTGGCACTTCCGGGCTGAGGACTGCCCTACCGACGCGTGGTACTTCGACGACGCTGCCGGTATCGACGACACCACAGGCACAATCGCGTGCCCGGCATGCCGAGCCGGTCGAGTCGGCTTCGCCATCTCCTGAACGGTCCCCGCGTCCGCGGCCGGCTCATACCGACGCGCCCACGGGCCTCTGGTCATCGAATCCTGTTCGTCTCGCGACCTTGTGAGGTTTGTGATGTTTGCTGCGCTCTTGGTCGACGGCACCCCCGCCGAACCCTGCGAAGACACCCCTGGCGCCGTGACACTGGAGTTCGCCACCGACACGGCCGCCACCCATCGGTGCCGCGCATGCGGTGAAGAGCTGCACAAAACCGTGTCCGGCTACGAAACCGACTTGGGCGAGACCGGGTGTCCCGACTTCGAGCCGCACACCGACACCGGCCCCGAGTCCGGCGAAGGGCCGCACGATCCGGAACACATCCCAGTGTCCTGGTGCAACAGTGCCGCGGTGCACACCGACGAGTCGCAGGACTCGGTCACGGTGTCCATTTCGGTCGGTGACCCCCGCGGCGCGTTCACCCTCACCATTCGCCGGATGCCCGATGACGTCGACTGTGGCCTTGCCGGACACCTGATCATGCACACCCCCTACGCGGGGCAACCGTTGCCGCATATGGAACTCACGCCGTTGCATGACGGAACCTACGTCGTCGGCCCCTACACCCCGACGCAGCGCACGCACTCCGTTCCACCCGCGGCCTAACCCGCGTGGCAGACCCGCCACCGCCCACTGGCCATGACTGATCCACGGAGGTACCCACGATGACCGCCACCGCCGAAACCCCCACCGCCGCAAGCCTTCCGCGTCCCGCGTTGGCTGCCCGGCTGAGCTTCACCACAGACCGCGCCACCCTCGCCGATGCCTTGACCACGGTAGGTCTGGGCGTGCCCACGCGGCCCGTCCTACCCACTCTGGGCGGGGCGCGCCTGGAGGCCAGCGAGGGTCACCTCACGATCAGCGCCACCGACTACGAGACCACCGTGACCGTGCGCATACCGGGTACCGTGCAGGTTGCGGGCATCCTGCTGGTTGATCATGGCGAGATCAGCAAGCTGTTGGGCGCGCTGGTCAAGGGCACCGGCAAACGGGAAGCCGACGCACTGCCGGCCACCGTGCGCACCCTCGATGACGGCACCCCCATAGTGGATCTTGCCGGGTACACGATGCCCGTCACGGCCTACCCCCTTGAGGACTATCCGCCTATCCCAGAGGCCGTGCCGACACTGGCCGAAGTCGACCGGGATGCCTTCGCCCGGGACATGGCGCGAGTGATGATCACGGCGGGCAAGGATGACACGCTACCCGTGCTGACCGCGCTCGGTCTGGAGATCACCCCTGGCGCGGTCACGATGGCGGCAACCGACCGGTACCGGCTGGCCGTCGCGCCGCTTCCGGCCGTCACCGCCGTCCGCGGCGCGCAGAACGCGCGTGCCTTGGTGTTGGGACATGTGGTGACGCGGGTGGTCAAGCGGTTCACCGGCGACCGCGTACGCATCGGACTCGACGACGTCACCGCCCCGTCGATGGTGTCGTTGACCTGTGGTCCCGTCACGGTGTCGGTACACACCGTGGATGCCCAGGCTCCGCCGTACAAGCAACTTCTCCCCGACGGTGCGGCCGGCATCGTACGGACCGGGCGTGACGCGTTGCTGACCGCGACGCGTCGGGCCGCCGCCGTGCTCGATGCCAAACGGCACAAGAACGGGCAGGTCGATGTGATCATGTCCGGCGGGTCGGTTTCGGTAACACCGGTACTCGCTGAGAACACCGTTGCCGTGACCGCGCCGACGCAACCGGCCACCATCGAGGGGATCAGTGACGGTCACCGGTTGCGGTTCAACCCCGCCTACCTGCTCGATGCGCTGAACACCTTCACCGGCGACACGATCACCGTGCACACCCAATCCACTGCTTCTCGCCCCGTGGTGTTCACCAATGCCGCTGACGGACTGACCGACCCTGCCGCGTTCCTGCACCTGGTCATGGGGGTGCGTATCCCACAGGGAGAGAACCACATCCACACGCGAGAAGCCGGCAACCGGGTACCTGTCGGGGCCTGACCCGACCTCCGGCCATAAAAGACAGACGGCGTGCGGGCTGGGGCGAGGCATCTCGACACGTCGCAGTCGACCCGCGCGGCCCGCGCCTTCGTCGACCGCGTGCGCGCACCGTCGCGGCGACCAACTTCGGTCGGCTCAGCCACGCACCACGCAAGAGAGGGCACTATGTCTGACAACCACGGCAACGATCAGAAGATACCCGATGGATACCGACTCGTTGATGAAACGACCCTATCGTTCCTGTGGTTCCACACCGCCGCCGTCGCGCTCCACTATTTTGGAGTGAAGAAAATCCCGCTCGTCTCCGACGCGGAACGACTCGATTGTGTCATGCGACTAGGAAAACTCCATCAACAGCACAGTGACCTGCTGCCAGACGAATCTCTGCTCGTCATTGACTGCCTGGTCACCGCGGCTACGGACCTGACGCGAGTGTCCAGGCACTGACCCGTTGTCAGGACCCGGCGAGCGGGAGCACCTCCGAAGAGGTGCGGCACACCCACCCGCCAGGCATCCAGCACCGCGCACCAACGAAACCGCGCGCGGACGGCCAGTTTAGCGCACCACCAGCACCCAGCAGGACCGCCATCGACAGCGCGAGCCCGGAGAAGGCCAGCTACCCGTCTGGAGCCAGACGTACAGAACTCTCGGAGCGCAACGCCATGCCCACGCCATCCAAGAAGACGAGTTCGCGCCACGCCGCGACACGTCCACGCACACGGCCGATGCCACCGGCTAATGCGGAACTTCATGCACGCAAGATAGCCGAGGTAGTCGTATCCGCCTGGCACGGCGCGGACGACAGTGGGCGACTCGACGTCCCTATTTCCGTCGTAGCCACACTGGCCGCACCTCCGCAGGTCGACTCGCGGGGAAACGACGTTGTCGAGTTGGTGAGCGAATGGACCGTGCCTGAACTCGTAGCCTACTTCAGGCATACGTGGCGTTCGATCATCCGTTCACGTCCGGAGGTCACGCACCTGGTGTACCCGGTGATATCGTGGATCTTCGACGACAGCCAGGCATCCGTGCATCCCCACGCCCATGCCGTTGCCCGCGCTGCACTAGACGCAGGTCAACCGGACCTGACCGGCACCGATCGGCGGTTCGACACTGACCTGCTCGGCCAGGTGCTGGTGCTGCTACGACCGAAGTCCGCGCTGCAAGCCCGCGGGCAGTTCTACACCCCCTCCGATATAGCGGCGCTGCTCGCAGGAATGTCCACTGTGGAGGAACACTGCACGGTGCTGGATCCGATGATGGGCACCGGCGGTATGTTCCGCGCCGCCGCGGCGGTCATGCGCGAACAGGGCCGCGACCCGCACACCGTGTCCTGGGTTGGCTGCGACATCGACGAGACCGCCGTAGCCTGCGCCACGGTGAACAGCATGATCTGGGGACTCGGACGCGACATCGTCTTCCATGCCGGCGACGCGCTGACCCCGGACTGGGAGACTCACGCACGGGCGCAACGAGACGAACTACGGCGCCTGGCAAGCGGTATTGAACGCGACCAACGCCTGATCGCTGCGCTCACCTCGATGTGAACCCAGCCTGCCGTCGATGCGGAGCTCGCATCACGCGGCTCCCAGTGCGGCGGGACGCGTCACGCCGAGGAAGGTCGAGCGCCAGATCCGTTCGATGCGCACCACCGCGCCCCGGTGCGGCGCGTTGACCATGGAGTCGGCGGAGAGTGCGATCCCCACGTGCGTGACCGCGCTCGGCCCGGAACCGAAGAACACCAGATCACCGGGCAATATCGCCTGCCCCGTCGGCACCCTCGGCCCTGCTTGATACTGCGTCTGCGCGGTGCGCGGTAGCTGAATCCCAGCCGCGGCGTAGGCCGCCTTCGTCAGCCCTGAGCAGTCGAACCCACCTTCAGTGGCTCCGTCACCGCCCCAGAGGTAGGGCAATCCCCTTTGGCTACAGGCAAAATTGAGGGCGGCGACAGCTGCGGCACTGGACGCCTGGATCGTAGCGCACTCACCGGTTCCGGTGGTGGTGCAGGGGATGCCGTGAACCGCTCCGACTACCTCGCGCGCCGCCTGCTCGAAGTTCGCGTAGCGGTCGGGGAATCCGGAACGCTGCACGGTTTGTGCGGCGGTGGTGACGCTCATCCGCTGCCAGCCGTCGACGGCGATCAGGTGTTGGTAGAACTTCGTGGCGCTGTAGATGGGGTCCATGATCTGGGCGGGGCTGCCCCATCCCTGGGAGGGGCGTTGCTGGAATAGGCCGAGGCTGTCCCGGTCGCCGTAGTTGAGGTTGCGGAGCCCGGATTCGGTCATCGCGGTGGCGATGGCCACGACCCAGCCGTGTTGGGGGATCTGCATCTGCTTGCCAACCGCGACGATCGTGGCGGCATTGGCCATCTGCTCGGATCCATAGCCAGCTGCCCCGCTTGCGGTGACACCGGGTGCGGAGCAGTTGAGGCCGCCGCCGGTTCCGGTGCCGAAGACCGCGTGCAGGACCGTGATCGCGCCAGCTCCGAGAAGCAGGACGGGCACGAGGACGAACGCCACGCCGAGGGCGGCGAGCTTACCCATGAGGCACCTACCTTCGGCGGCAGGCGGGTTGTGGGGGCGTCGGAGGCGGCGGGGCCAGCTCAAGCCGCTCCCCGACAGGCTGACCGCCTCGGTTGGTTCCTGCGGCGTGGGGCATTGCGGCGGCAAGGCCCGGCCACAACGCGGGCAGATCAGCCAGCTGGACCCGCCCGCTGGCCGCGGTGTCCCCGACGCGCCGCCACCGCGGCTCGGTCATGTCCAGGGGATCAGCGCCCGCCAGTGCACTGGTGGTCGCGACCAGTGCCCGGTTCGGGTAGTCAAACGTACGCAGGGCCTCGGCCAGCGCACGGCGAACAGCCGCTTCTCGTTCGGGGGTGGGCAGCCAGATCAGGACCGGGGTGATGATGCCGGTGATGGTGGCCAGCCGTTCGTAACGGGCGAGCTTGGCGGCCAGGCGAGACAGGGGCTCGGTGCCGAAGTCGAACTCGATGAACCACTCGATCTCACGACCAGCCTGATGCCACCGGCCGTAGCCGTCGGGGGTGATGATGTCACCCCAGTGCCGGCCGCAGCGGGCCGCCGACCACCACGCGGTAAGCCTTCCGGCGGCACCGGGCTGGCGGCCGCGGCGGATCAGCGTGGTGAACAGGCTGTTGCAGCCCACGGTGTGGGCGAGTTGGAGGGAGTAGGCGCGGCCGGCTTCCTCGTCTCGGTTGTAGTTCAGCTCCGCCGGTTTGATCCCGTCCTCGTGGGCGAGCAGTGTGGCGCCGACGGTGTCCAGGACGTAGTGCATGGGGTGCGAGCCGCTGTCGCGGTGCGGTTGGAATCGGTGCAGCACTCCCCACTTGCGCAGGTTGAGCAGCCGGAGGTTGGCCGCGCGCCGGGTGGGAAAGGCAAGGTCGACGAACTGGTGGGTGGTGAACACCTTGTGCTCGAAGAGCATTCGCGCGAGCCACCGGTCTCGCGCCGTGAGGTGTCCGGCAAGCCAGGCCAGGTGCTCGGCCGTCTTGCGTACCCGTGCCACCCCGCGGTCGGGGTTGTGGCCACGCAGGGCGCGTTGTGGTGTGGGATTGGAGATCATGGCGTCAAACACCTCCAGTGGTTCAGGCGGCGCGGCGTGGGTCGGCCGGTCGCCGGGTGGCGGGCCGGATCGGGAGGTTCTCTCCCTGCGGGCGGGTGTTGATCAAGGCTGCCGTGCGGATGGCATGGGCGCGGCCGGGGATGGCGGGTGGGAGTTTGCGGGTGCGGGCGGTGAAGGGGTGGGTGTCTTCACCGTCGAGGACCAGACGGGCGGCGAGGTGGAAGGCGCCCAGGTGGGCGAGGTCGTGTTCGGTCAGGCGTGGGGTGGTGTGGCGGGCCAGTTGCCGGGCGTCTTCGGGGCTGGCGGCGAAGAACAGCTTGGATCGGGCGTTGGCTGAGATTCCGGCGTGCAGGTCGTTGGGGAGCTGATCCAGATTCTGGTGGGCCAGCACCATCGACAGGCGGTATGCACGCGCTTTGGCAAGCAGGGATTCCAGGGAGTAGGGCAGGTTGAGGAAGTTGTGGCACTCGTCGATGTAGACCGCGGCATCCCGGCGCCGGTGTTGGGGAAGGCGGCCTCGGCTGGTGGCCGCGTGCCAGGTGGCCGCGACGATGAGGGAGCCAACCATGCTGGTGGTGTCCTCGCCGAGTGCGTCCTCGGCGATACGCACCAGGCAGATCCCGCCGTCGAGGACCTTGGTCATGTCCACTGTGGATGCTCCACCGGCGAAGGCGTTGCGGACGAACGGGCGCAGTAACAGACCGCGGAGCTTGTTCATCAGGGGCGCGATCACCTGGGCGCGTGCCGGGTCGGACAAGCTGTTGAACCCCGCCCAGAAGCCGAGTAGGACTTCGTCGCGGATGTGCTCGGTGGCGCGATCCCGGAAGGCGGGAACGGTCAACAGCTTCGGCAACTCCAGCAGGGTCGGGGTGCCGGGCTGGGTTGTGAGGGTGAGCAGGCTGGCGCGCAGGATGTCCTCGGTGCGCGGTCCCCAGGAGTTGGCGTAGATCCGGGCGAAAATCGACACCAGGTTGTCGACTGTGCGGGCGACGTCCTTGCCCTCCAACGGGTTCAGCACCGGTGGCCGCGTTGCGCTGTCAGCGTCGAAGAGCACCACCTTCTCCCCCAGTTCCTCCGGCAACCGCATGAGCAGGTCGTTGACCAGGTCACCTTTGGGGTCGATGACCACCACGCCGCGGCCGGCGTGGGCGTCGGCCAGGACCATGTTGGCGATCAGCTCGGACTTGCCGGAGCCGGTCTTGCCGAGGATGTGCAGATGCTGGCGGGCATCCGCTGTGTGCAGACCGATCGGGCGGACGTGGCTGGTGTCGCTGACACCAATCGGTTTGACCTGCGGACCGGTGGCGACGACACCCGGCGGCGGCGGGAGTGCGCGGGCGCCGGCGCGGCGCAGGCCAGGGGCGGCTTCGTCCAGGGGCAGGTGGGCCAGGGCGGCGAGTTCGGGCACTGACAGCAGATCGCCGCTGTCCAGGCGCCGGGATGCCACCTTGTCCCCGGGCCGGCGCAGGCGAGCGCGGCGGTAGTGGTTGTGTTCGGCGAAGAGGGCGAACGCTGCGGCCAGGGCGTGGCCCCGGCCGCGGAGAACGGCGAGGATGGCGGCGCGCTCGTCCCGGGTGGGCTCGGTGTCCAAGGTGGTGGACACCAGGTAACGGATGCGGGTTTCATACTGCGGTTCCCGTTGCTTGGCAACGATTGCCCGGTCCTGAGCGTGGTAGTCCAGACTGGTCTGCCGATCCACCCGTGGCCCCGACCAGGAAGTGTGCCTCGGCCGCTGGGTGTTGCCGCCTGGGGTGATGAGGTCGAGCAGGCGGCCGGTCAGGTTGGTCGAGCGGCCGGTGTGCAGGCATCGCGCGGCGCGGCGGGCTTTGGCCAGTCGGCGTCCGGTGACCGGGCGGGCCAGGATCTGCACCTGGACACGTTCGTATGGGCCGAGGCCGACGGCGACACCGAGCAGGGCTCGAAGTGGATCTGCGGCGAAGTCGGTGCGGATGGGCAGTGCTTCGGTGCGGGCCAAACGCAGTTCGCCGCCCAGCGTTTCGCCCGATTGGTCTTGTGGGAGCGGGGTGGGAGCGGTGCGGGTGTGGGCGCCGGGCCAGGCGGCTTCGACCGCGCGTTCGATCAGTCCCGGCGGCACGACGCCGGGTACCCACAGTCGGATCTGCAGGCCCTCGATGGTGAAGTCGTACTCGAAACTCAGGTGCGGCTGGCCGTGCAGCAGACGTTTCCAGGCGGGACGGAGCAAGCCGATGAGGTTGGACCACAAGGCGATCGCCCCGGCGGGCTCGGCGGTGGGCGGGGCCAGCACTGTGACCAGCCGCGCCCGGTCGGAGAGCCGGGCCTGGTTACGACGCCGACATAGGACCCGGGTCACGACCATCACGCCGATGAGCGGAGCGAGCACGCCGCCACCGAGCGGGCCCCAAGCCAATAGCCACTCCCAGATCGTGTTTGCGGCGGCGGCCAGGGCACTCCACGGGTCGCGCAGGTAGTCGGTCAACGGTGATGCCTGCACGGTTCCGCTGTCCGCCAAGGGGATTCCGGCGGTTGGGTTGGACGGGATGTGGTCAGGCCGCATCGACTTCGACCTCCTCCGGCGGCTCGCCTGCCGCGTCGACGGCCACGGACTCCATGTCCAGCCACCCGGAGTTCGTCTCGGAATCCTGAAGGGTGGCGAGGAACTTCGGGTCTGTTGTGATCAGGGTGTGTTCGGCCGGGGAGGCCAGAGCTTGGAAGGCGACCCGGTGAGTGTCGGTGGCCAGCAGCCCTTGGCCTTGGGCGGCGGCAAGCAGGAACTGGCGTTCCCCTGCGGAGAGGGTGAAGGCGTGGCCGATCTCCTCGATGGCCTGTGGGGCCTGGCGCAGCAGGATCTGGGTGTTGGCGTTGGCGATGACGGCTTTGCCGATGTCGGAGCCGAGCACGTCGGCGGCGTCCTGGGTGGCCACGGTGAGGCCGGCCCAGTGTTTGCGGCCGGCTTTGGCCATGCGGAAGAGGAATTCCGCGCCGGCCGGTTGGCGCATCAGCATCCAGGCTTCGTCGACCACGACCAGCCGGGGGCGGCGGATCGCGGTATTGGAGACCTGTCGCCAGACCGCGTCCAGCGCGAGCAGGGTGCCGAGGGGTTTGAGTTCCTCGGCCAGCTCTCGCAGAGAAAAGATCACGAAGTGGCCTTCCGGACGCAGCGTGGTCGGCCCGGCGAACAGCCCCGAGAACGCGCCGGTGGTGTAGGGCTGCAACCGCGCCGCCAGGGCTTGCCCGGCTGGGTCTGCGGAGTGGGTGAGGGTGGTTGCCAGGTCGCTCAGCAGGGGTGCGGGGCGTAGCCAGGTGCGGGGGTCGCCGGTGATCCCGGCCGCGGTGTAGGTCGCGGTGATCGCCCGGTCCAGGCAGACCCGCTCGGCGGCGTCGAGTTCGGCGGCGAGCAGAACCGCGATGACGGTGTGCAGGAACAGTGACCGCCGTACCAGGGCGTCCCGCGGTGCGGTGCGCCGTCCGTCGGTGCGGGTGTGCACCGGCAGGTCGAGGGGGTTGAGGTGGATGCCGTCGGCGCCCAGCCGTAGGTGGGTGCCGCCGATGGCTGCGGCCAGGCGGGCGTATTCGTCTTCGGGGTCGACGATGAGCACCTGCACGCCGCGGTAGAGCGAGCGCAAGGCTTCGAGCTTGACCAGATAGGACTTGCCGGCGCCGGAGCAGCCCAGGATCACCGAGTTGTGGTTGGCGCAGGCGAAGCGGTCGTGGTGGACCAGTCCTTGGGAGCCGAGGTTGAACCCGTAGAGCACCCCGGTCGGCACGGCCGCGGAGGCGGGGTCGGGGGCGGGCAGGTCAGGGCTGGTGAACGGAAAGCTGGCTGCGAGGGCGGTGGTGTCGAAGGTGCGGCGCAACCTGAGCTGGTCCAAGCCGAGGGGCAGGGTGGTGACCCAGCCTTGCAGGCTGCGGTAGCTGGCCGGTTTGGCATCCAGTAGCAGCGAGGCGGCCAGCGAACGCACCGCGGCGACCTCGGTGGCCAGCTCTGGCGCGGTGTGGGCGTGCACGGTGAGGTAGAGGCCGAAGCGGAACAGCTTGTCCTGGCCGCGGGCCAGCCGGTCGGCGAGGTCTTCGGCATCGGCCAGGGCGATCGCGGCGTACCGGTCAGAACTCTGCGCGGGAGTGGAGCCGAGACGGCCGACTTGCTTTTTCAGTCGGTCGGCGGCGGTGACCGGGTCGATGGGCTCGATGTGCAGGCTGACGTCCAGGCGCCCGGGGTAGGTCAGCAGCGGTTGGAGCCAGCCGGGGTGGACCTCGCGCGGGTAGCCGGTGATGGCGAAGGAGGCCACCTGTTCGCCGCCGACTTCCAGGTGGCGGGCGCCGATGGTGATCGCGTCCGGGGTGAACGCCCCACTGCCGGTGAGGTTGGTGCGGCTCATCGCCAATCACCTCCGGGGTCCTCGGTGTGGGGTGGGGTGCCGAAGGCGGCGGGGTTCCAGCCGTCGGCCGGGGCGGTGGTGACAACCTCGTCCGCGGCGGCCAGCACGGTGCCCGGCGGGATGAGCGAGTCGGGGTTGCAGACCCCGGCGAGCACGCTGGCCGTGGCTCCGGGCTCCAGGGGCGCCACAGTGATCCCGGCTGGGGCCAGCAGCGCGGCGGCTTCCTGTATCCGCTGCACCAGCCGCATTTCCGCGGCCCTGCGTGCCCCCTCGTCCTGCCCACCCTGTGCGCGGCCGAACCTGGCCAGCAGAGACCTACCGGGGGTAGTGCCGCAGTGGAGGGGCTCGCGCAGGACGAGCAGGACCTGACGCCGCAGCAGGTCTGTGGTTCGGGCGAGTTGGGTGAGGTAGTCGGCGTGTTCGCAGGCGGCCTGTTCCAGCGCGGGATGCGGTAGCCGCGGCGCGGCGGTCTGGAGTTCGGCGATCTGAGTGGACAGGTCCAGGCGTTGGGCGCGCACCAGCAGTTGTACCGGGGCGGTGAGGCTGTTGAGGAAGCGGGCGAAGACGGCGACGAGGGCTTGTTGTTCGGCGGCGGTGCGCAAGGCGAAGTTGACCGTGGAGCACACCGCCAGCACGGCCAGGCCGTCGGCACCGAGGTCGATGACACCGGTGTCGGTGACCGCCTGCGCCGGCAGCTCCAGGGGTGCTGGTGACACGCCCTGGGTGGTGGTGGAGTGGGTGGCGTGCTGGGCCAGCCACGCTGGGGCGGCCGGGATGCCCTCCGGTGCGGCGACCCGGTGCCGTGGGCGCAACGCCTGCCGCAGTGCGGCGAGGGCGAGGCGGTCCAGGCTGATCCCGTCCCGCTGACCCAGCGCCAACGCCACCGCCAGCGCGGCGATCGGCAGGGCGGCCAGCGCGAAGAACAGCAGCGGCAGGAAGGCCCGGGTCAGCAGGTAGCCGGCATAGAGCAGAGCGCCGACGGTGGCCAGGATGAGCACCTGCCGACCGGTGAACGGGCCGAGGATGCGGTCCGGCCGATCGACATCGGCCGAGATGCGGATCGGCGCGGTCACTTCGCACCTCCAGATCGAGTCGGTGGGGCAGGCTGCGGCGCCTGGAACATCAACGTCGTCACGGTGAAGTCCGGACCGCTCGCCGACGTGGCACTGGGGACTGGTGGGGACTGGAACTGTGTGGGGGCAGGGGTGTGGGAGCGGGCGCGGCGTCCGACGGGTGAGGCTGCCGGATGCCCGAACACCGGGGCCGCGGGCGCGGAGCTGGCGGTGCGGGGTGGCTGTGGCGGCTCGGTGCTGGCGGGCCGGAACTGCAGGTGTGTGGGCACCTGCGCGAGCGGCACCCGAGTCAGTGGGCTCGCCGCGCCGGCTGGGGCCTGGAACCTGGGCGTGCTGGGCATGACCGTGGGGCGTAGGAAGGGCGCCTTCGGCGTGGGGCGGCCCGGGATGGGGCTGTGGAAGATGGTCATGGCCGGGGCCTCCGAGGCGTGGCGGGTTGCCAGGTCGTGGGTGGGGGTCTGCGGGGTGTGTTGCTGGAACCGCACCGCCGCGACCCGGCTGGGCGTCTGTGTGCGCGTGAGGGTGGCGGCGCGGTGGTCGCGGAGGCGACGGGCGACGGCCTCCGGGCCTCCAACGCCGGCCAGTCCGCCCCATTCCCGGATCGCCATCGGCCACGGCGGCCCGGCGCTGGCCGCCTGCCCCGCGTTCGCGAGTGGGCGTGGGGTGTCCGAGCGGGCACCAGATGCCGCGGCGCCGGGTCTGCGGGTGCCGAGCAGGCCGAACGCCTTGCCCATGACATAGGCGCGCGCCAGCCCGCCGATGAGCGAGCGACCCTGGCTCAGGCGCAGCGGCGCGAGGATCCAGAACGGGATCTTGACCAGGATGTAGAGCAGTGCGAGCCCGACCAGCAGGTTGACCAGTCCCCCGCCAGTCGGGCCTAGCGGGGTGAACCCCGGTGCCAGGATCACCCGCAGCGCTGTGATCAAGGTCAGGGACTGGGCCAGTTGCACCGCCAGGCACCCGCCGAAGGCTTTCCACCACCACCTCGCCACCCCGTCGGAGATCGACAGGGCGTGGCCCATCAACAACAGCGGGGCGGCCGCGATGAGCAGCGCGGTCACCGTGACCCGAACGATGTAGGTCAGCAGCACCGCGATGACCCCGATGGCCACCGCGACCGTCAACAGGGCCTGCACGAGGGTCATCACGAACGAGGGACCCAGCAACAAGCTCTTCAGCGCGTCCGCGGCCGCCGTGGGGTTGACCCCCTGGCCCATCAACGCGGCGGACAGGGCATTGGCCAGCTCGATGGCCTTGACCGAGACGAACAGTGACAGCGCACTGGCCAGGAACCCGGTGATGAGCCTGGGCAGGATCTCCTGGGCTGAGTAGCGGGTCTGCACGCTCTGATAGGCCATCAGCTGCATCCCGGCGAAGACGATGAGCAGCCCGTAGCAGGCCAGCACGATCTCCCAGGAGGTCTGCCACAGCTCACCGAGGCGGGGCAGCGTCTCCGGGGTCGGGGTGGTGAGCAGGGTGTTGCCGAGCAGTTCCAGCAGCGGGTTGAGCACTGCGAAAGCCATGTCCCGGAACAGCTCGGTCAGCATCGTGTCCAGGCAGACCGACCAGGTCTCGGAGTCCCACAGGGAGCAGACCACCTTTCCCGATCCACCCGGCTGGCCAGGAGGTCGCCCCGGTGCGGTGGGCTGGGGCAGACAGCCTGGTCCCGTGCACGGCGGCGTGGACGGGACCGGCCTCGGGCTGTTCGTAGTGGTGGTGGTGCTCGGCGCCGGGGTGGGCGGCGGTGTGGTGGGCGGCGGTGTGGTGGGCTGGGCGGCGGCGGTGACCGCCACGGCGGCGGCCAGTAGCAGGCCCAGACTCCCCGCCAGCGCCCACCTGGCCCACCCCCGCCGCACACCGCGGCGGTGCCGGCGCTGTGTGTCGAGGAGCCTGCTGGTGTTCACGGTCAGGCCCCGACGATCTTCTTGAGGATCTCCACCACCAGTGGCGCCAGCAGCGCCACCAGGTAGCCCAGGCCGGCGCACTTCATCGCCAACTTGCCTTTGGCGGCCTCGCCCGGGTCCCCGCCGGACATGCTGTAGCGGGCGCCGCCGATGCTGAGGAACAGGGTCGCGACCGCGGCGAAGATGCCCAGCAGCCAGAGCTGAATTCTGCTCAGCACCTCCTCCAGCGACTTGGCCAGCGCCAGCACGCCGACCGGGTCGGCCTGCGCCGACGAGGCCATCCCCAGCAAACCCAGGGCAATCGCCGAGAGGACCAGCAGCCAGGTGCGCACGGTCCGACTTCGTGGCGTCCGAGGCGTAGTCGTCCGAGGACCCTGGGCAGGGGCAGCCGGGTCAACCGGGCCGATGGCGGTGTTGCCGAGCCAGGGACGAGTGCACCGTCGACCGTCCGAGCCCGGGGTCGCGGGTGGCGCGACGGTGCGCGAGGGCGGGGTCAGGCACATGGGGGCACCTCCGAACAGCGCGGCGAGGCCGGAGTGGTCCCGCACCCCTGAACACCGGATTTCGGGTCCGTTTTGGACATGTGGCGGCGAACTTTGCGCGGACGAGTTCCCAGCCGAGCAGACACGGACAGTGATGGCTCGTCGGTGTCGTGGCCGGTGCACTGGCAGGTGGTGACTGGTCGCGCCAGGGCGATCGCGACGGCCACGCGGTTGGTCAGAGAGTCGGTCGGCTCGTCGTCAACAGCGTCGTCACGCAGGTAGGCGAGCAGTCGGTTCTCGGCGCGTTTGCGGGTCTTGTACGCCGCCCACAGCGGTGTCTGGTGGCGGGCCGCCCAGTCCGACAGAACCACGTTCTCCAGCCGGGTCGTACCGATCAACTCGGCTTCGGCCGGGGTCAGGACTTCCTCCGCGACCGCGCGCGCCAGCACCAGATCCGGATGCCCCCACGGCGGGTGCGGCGGGGTCGAACGGAAGCCCGGAGCGACCGGAATCGGACCCGCCAACGCTTCGGTGAGCGCGTCGTGGCCGGACCGGTAGGCGTCCCACCGCAACCGGAGCATGATCCGCGGTCGGCGCACATCGACGGTCGACAACGCGGCCAGGAAACCGCGCAACACCTCGGCAGCCAGGTCCGCCGGGTCACCGGGGAACCGGGCGGACAGCGACGCGGCGACCGAGGTCAGCGCCGGCAGCGCCACGCCGACCGCGGCGACTGTCCAGCGCGACCCCGAGATCCGCGAGCGCAGTACCAGGTGCGCCCACACCGCGTCCCGGGTGGCCTGCGTGCACCGTCGGGCCAGCAGGTGGTCACGCACCTCGTCCAGCGGCAGTCGGCGAGGCGGCAGGCGTGGAAACAACCGGCCGTCCACGGAAATCGGTTCCGGCCCCATCACCAACCAGGTAAAGGCGTCGCGTGCGACATCCAGGGAGTTCACCGCGGTCGCGACTTCGGGATCGCGAGCCCACAACTTTGCTGCCATGACGTGACTCCTGCGGCATCGAGGTCAACAACGCCACCAGGAAGCCATGGCCACTACTACTTAAATACTAAAGATCATGAACAAATGATCTATGCGACTGCCATTCTTTTACTAATTCACCATCAAACACCAACACACGGAGATCGACTTCAAAGAGTCGGCGACGATCTCAAGCTATTCACGTTAGCTACCCTGAACTGGTCTTTAGTTTTGACCTAGCAACCATCCTGCCACCATGGGGGGGACTGCACCCAAAGCTTCTCAAGATCACTTAAGTGATCATCTCCGGTCGTGGAAAAATCTTGAAAGTCGTTTCGTTTCCACATCCGCGACGGACATGCTTGACGATGCAGTCGGCGCGTCGTCACTACTGAAAGGCGGTCGACACCCCGGCAACTGCTCGGACTGTTGAGCGTCATCCGCGGGCACGGAAAAAATCCTCATGACGTGTCCAAAACGGGGCCAAAAAAGGGCTTTAAGGAGTGACAGTAAAAACGCCCCAGACCCGTCCGGGAGCCACCCATGATCCACGGCAACGGCAGCGACCATGACAGCGGCAACTCCGGTTCCCGCCACACACGACGTCTCGAACGGACTCGTGCCTCGGCCTCTCCGCCACGGCGACGAACACCCCGGCTGCCGTTGTCGCACCGGCTCCCGTCCACAGTCTGGCCCTGCGCCCAGGGCGAGCAACGCGAAGGCACCGGACTGCTCGCCGACTGGTTGCTGACCGCCGTGGTCAGGATCGTCACCACCTACACCGAACCGGGCCACCGGGTCCTCCTGCTGGCCCCACCGAGCGGCTCCCGACGGACCGCCTCCGGTTCGTCGGCGGTCGGCGGCGGCCGGGGTCACGGTCCGTACGCCGGACTGCACGAGGCGGCCTGGACCGTGGTCCGGCTCGGTCGCGGCGTCCAGACCTACACGGCCGGTCCGACCGACAGTCCGGCTGCCAGTCCGACCGATGCTGGCATCGCCGAGCGGTCCGATCCGCCAGTCCGGGCATCGGACTCGGACCGACACCTTGGCGACACCAGTCCGGATCCCGGCGACACCGGCCGATCCGACTCACGCACTCCGGTCGAGCCGACCGGACGGCGGGCGGCCAATCCTCCGGACCGCTTCGACCTGATCATCACCACTGTCAACCCCCAGGCTCCGCGTTGGGTGCGCACACGGGACTGGGATCGCCTGCTGACCGTTCACGGCATCCTTGCAGTCATCACACACAGTGACCGTCGCGCGGGGCGGCTAACCGATCCCACGGGAATGCTCGTGCGCATTGTCCGGGCTGCCGGGCTGACCTTTCGCGATCACGCGGCGCTGCTGTGGGTTCCCGTCCGGAGCGGTGCGCTGGACACCGGCGCGGACTCCGCGACCGACCATCACCTCGTCCCGGCGAGCGTGGTCGGCGCACCGCAGGCACCCGCACAGGTCCACTCCGATCTGCTCATCTTCACCAGGCTCCCGAGCCCCGCCACGGCCACCGGCGACAGGGAGACCTCTGATGTCTGATGGGGTGGTCAGTCCTGGCCCCCGCCCCCAGGCGGCGGCGGAGAAGTTCAACAAAGCAGCTTCGGCGGCGGTGCGGCCGGCGGCGCTGTCGGTGTGGCAGACCGGGCAGCACGATGAGATCGGCCAGCTGCGGGACGGCGGCTACGTGGCTGACACCGCGGCTGACGCCGAGCGGGTCGTGCCCGCAATCGCCGTCTACGCCATCACGACCTACAGCCAGCCAGGTGAGGTAGTGCTGGACCCGGACTGTGGGGCGGGCACCGTTCTGGTGGAAGCGCTGCGCGCGGGTCGGCACGCCGTCGGACTCACTCCGAACGCCCGCTGGTGGAACACTGCGCGCGCCAACGTCACGGCCGCCAAACGCCACGGCGCCTGGCGAGACGGCTCCGTCCTGGACGGTAAGCCGCAACTGCTGGCGACTGTGCGAGCGGCCGGACTGGCCGGTCGCGTAGGACTGGTGCTCACCACCCTGCGCCTCCACGGCGGCTGTGACCTTGGTGGCGGCGATCCGGACAACGCCCTGACGAGTCTGACCCGGACCCTGCGGCACTGTCGGCCGCTGGTGCGCCCCGGCGGGCACGTCATCGTCATCCTCCGGCCGAGGCGGCACGCCGGGGCGCTGCTGGACCTGCCGAGCCCGGTGCTGGCTGCCGGACAAACAGCGGGGCTCATCCCGGCCGCGCGCTGCGTGGCCCTGCTGGCGGAGCTGCGCGGCAGCCGCTTGGTCACGTGCGCGTCGCTCGCGCAACGCCGGGCCACCGCCCGCGACCGCGCCGCCGGTGCGCCGACACTGCTGCCGGTCCATCACGACGTCTTGGTGTTCCGCGTCCCCGCCCTGGCCGAACCTGTTGCCCTCGCCGCCGCCGGAGGCCACCTGCCGGCGATGCTCTCCACGCCAATGCGGAGGCCCGCGGCCGAAGCCCACCACGGCTGCCGGGGGCGAGCCGCATGAGCCGGCGCCCGTATTGCCGTGAATGCGGCTGGCACCCCCACTACCGCCGCCAGCGGGCCGCCGTGCGCGCCGCGCGCCGACACCGGTGCCCACCCGGCACACCGCACCCCCGCAGCCAGATCACCCACTGCCCTGACACGGAGTCCGTCTCCGGTGCCCTGCCGCCACGCGACGAACAGGACCTTCACATGATCGAGCACACCCAGCCCACACCGGCCTCGGTGACCGGCACGGCACCGGATGCCACGGTCACCGCCCGGGGAGTCCGGCGGAGGTCGGCCTGGCTCCTTGCCATGATCACCCGGTGCCCCTTCCGGCGACGCTCGGCCTCCGACGACCGGTGCGGGGAACCGTCCGTCCCACCGGCCACGCCCGAGCCCATCGGCACCGCTGGGACCGCCACGTCCCGCACCGCGGACGCACTGCCGCAGCGGGTACGCGACGCGGTGCTGGCCGACTACCACGCCGAGAACATCCGGCGCGCACGTGACGCCGTAGCCGAGTTGATCCGCGCCGGCTTCCACCTCGGGCCGACGCCCTACGGCTACCGCGCTGTCCCGGTGCGCGGCCCGGCTCGGTCCAGCCGGGCAGGCCGTCGGGTCCGACTCGTCGCGGACCCCGTCACGGGTCGGGTGGTGAGTGCGATCTTCCGCTGGCGAGTCCACGAGCGGCTCGGCCACACGGCCATCCTGGCCCGGCTGACCGCCGACCCCCATCGGTACCCGGCCCCCACCTCCCCTGCCACTGGACAGCCCGGAACCTGGGCCGCCTCCACAATCCGGCACATCCTGGCCAATCCGCGCTACACCGGATGCCAGGTCCACGGACGCCGCGTCGCGGGCAGAGCTGTCCCGCCCCAGGCGTGGGTGCGCTCAGCGCCCGACGCGCACGAGCCGCTGGTAGCGGAGGCCACCTTCGCCCGCGCGCAACACCGCGCGCCCCGCCGTAAGGCCGTCGGCCAGGACACCGCGGAGCGGGATGGCATCGGGCCGGGGAGGGCCGTGTGATGCGCGCTCCGTACTTCACCGATTCGCAGGTCACCCTCTACACCGGCGATGCGATCGAGGTCTTGTCCGAGCTAGCCGACTCCTCGGTGCACTGCGTGGTCACCTCGCCGCCCTACTGGGGCCTGCGCGACTACGGCACCGGCACCTGGATCGGCGGGCGAGCCGACTGTGCGCACTCCACCGGCCCCTGCGCCAACTCACTCCCGGCTCGCGGTACGGAAGTTGGCGCTCCCGCCTCGCCAGCGAACCGCGGAGGGAATCCGCCGGCGTGCCCGCGGTGCGGGGCGGTCCGCCAGGACCGGCAGTACGGATTGGAGCCCACACCCGAGGCGTACGTGGACACGCTGCGCGCGGTGTTCGCCCAGCTGTCACGGGTGCTGGTCGACACCGGCACTGTGTGGCTCAACCTCGGCGATTCCTACAGCGCCGAGCCACCCGGCCGGACCCGCGACCCGATGCGCAACAGCACGCTGTCGGGCCGGTCGGCGGCGGCGCACTTGCGGGAATCGGTCCGTCACGCTGACGTGCACCGCACGCGCGGTGTTCCCCGCAAGAACCTCATCGGCATGCCGTGGCGGGTCGCGTTCGCTCTCCAACGCGACGGCTGGATCCTGCGCAACGCGATCGTCTGGCACAAGCCCAACGCCATGCCCGAGTCCGTTCGCGACCGGCTGTCCAATCGCTACGAGTTGCTGTTCCTATTCGTCAGACAACCCACCTACTGGTTCGACCTCGACCCGGTCCGTGAGCCCCTGAGCCGTCCGGAGGCGCTCACCGAAGGAATCGTCATTGGCGGCGGGAAAGGCCAGCACGCCGGACTCGACGCCACCGCGCGGCGACGCGGCCACGCCGTCTACGGCACGTCCGGCAAGTACCACGACACGGCCGCGTTCACCGGCAACCGGCCCGGCCACGCGATGCGCCCTACCGGCAGGCAGCACACCGCCGGTCATCCCCGTGGCAAGAACCCCGGTGACGTGTGGTCCATCACCACCAGGCCACTGCGGGCCGCGCACTTCGCGGCCTTTCCCCTCGACCTGCCGCAACGCTGCATCGCGGCGGGCTGCCCACCGGGCGGCGTCGTGCTCGATCCGTTCAGCGGCGCGGCCACCACCGGACTGGCCGCCCGCAGCCTGGACCGCACCTACCTCGGCATCGACCTCAACCCGGCATTCCACGACATCGGCCTGGACCGGCTCGGGATCGTGCGCAGCGACCACCCCGCCCCCCTGGACCGGAGGGCGTCATGAACACCCCCGGAGTCCGCGACGCCGCAGGGCCGACGCGGCGACCATTCCCCTCCACCACCATCGCGCCCACCGCATCCGGCGACCATGCCCGGCATACCCCGGCCGCCTACCACCTTGACCGCGACTTCACCCTCTACGCCGGAGACGCCCTGCGAATCCTGCGCGGGTTGGACGACAGCACCGCTGACTGTGCGGTGACCTCCCCGCCGTACTGGCGCCTGCGCGACTACGCCACCGCCATCTGGACCGGCGGCGCCCCGGACTGCCCACACCCCAGCGATGACGAGCATCTGCTCACCTCGGCGAGTCAGTCCCGCCGCTGCCGGCGATGCGGCGCCACGAGTGTGGACGGTCAGTACGGGCTGGAGTCCACCCCCGCCGCATACATCGACACCCTGCGTCAGGTCTTCGCCGAAGTGCGACGTGTCCTCACACCCGCGGGGACGCTGTGGCTCAACCTCGGCGACAGCTACTCCGCGAACTCCGACGGCTACTGGTGCGCCCAGCCCGGCCAGGACCGGCAACCCCGGTTCCGGCCGGCGGCGGACGTGCCGGTGAAGAACCTGGTCGGGATGCCCTGGCGGGTCGCGTTCGCGTTGCAGGACGACGGTTGGATCCTGCGCAACGCGATCATCTGGCACAAGCCCAACTCCACCCCCACTCCGGTCCGTGACCGCCTGGCCTGCCGCCACGAACTGCTGTTCCTGCTGACCCGGCAAGCCCGGTACCACTTCGACCTCGACCCCATCCGCCAACCGGTCGTCAGCGGCGGGCCGCCGTGTGACATCGCGCAGGCTGCCCTGGCACGGGGCAAGAACCCCGGAGATGTCTGGTCGATCCCGACCCGGCCACAGCGGCACGCCCACCCCGCCGCGTTCCCGATCGAGCTGCCCCTGCGCTGCATCGCGGCCAGCTGCCCGCCTGCCGGCATGGTGCTCGATCCGTTCAGCGGTACCGGCACCACCGGCCTGGCTGCCCGCCACCTTCACCGCCGCTACATCGGCATCGATCTCAATCCTGCCTTCCACGACATCGCCCTCGGCCGCCTGCGCCCTGACGACCGGGCGGTGGCCAAGACCCGGCAGCACGGCGACGCCGAGCGAGTCGACGGAAGGTGGTGACAGTGGGTGGAATCCGTGACGAGCAGGCCCACTCGTTCGGGGCCTCCGTATCGCCGTCTCCAGCGTTAGGCTTTCGGGCCCATAGGAATCGAACAGATGTCGCGGCGGCGTTTCCATTCCCGGACCGATCCGCGGACACGGGCAGCGCCGACGCCGCTACGACTTGGCGTTACGAGCAACCGGTCCGCGGTGGAAGCCGCCACTTCGTCGGCGAAGTGGCCTACGTCAGGGGGGCCGAAGGCCAGCGGCTACGTGGCGAGCTTGCCGCGGTCATCGCGGTTCTCCTGCGCTGGGCAGGGCAACAGCAATCCCTGCCGGAGCAGCGCGGACTAGAAGAAGACGACCGCGCCGCGTGACGTGACATACGCCCGCGAGAACACGACAGCCGCGACTCGGTTCGCAAGAAGAAGGAGAAGGTGACCGTAGATCATGAGTATCGAAGACGACCTCGTGGTCAATCCGCTCTTGCGGACGATCGAACAACGCAGCACAGCCGAAGTCCCCGAGTCGGGGCCATCCGGTCTCTCCGACTACGCGGTGTCGCCGCTGGGCACGTCAACCGCGGCCCTGATGCGCGATGAAATCCGTGTCGCAGTGCTCGGTCGGACTTCGACCGAGGACCAACAAGACCCTCGGCAGTCAATGCTGCGGCAGGTCGGCAACTGCAAGACCGCGCTTCCGGCATCGTGGGTGATCGTCGCCCACTTCTACGACGTCGAGTCAGGCCGCATGGAGCTGGATCAGCGTGGCCAGCGGAAGGACTATGAGCGGTTCGACATCCCGATCGCCCGTGACGGTGGAATCGCGGACCTGCTGGCCGAAGCCGCGCACCCCGGCCGACGGTTCGACGTGGTGATCTGCGAAAGCATCGCCCGTGTCGCGCGTCGCCTATACGAGGGTCTATCGGTTGAGCGGGCGTTGGAGCACGCCGACGTGCCCCTGTTCGCCTCCAACGAGCCCATCACCCTCACTGGCAGTCGCGCGCAACGCGTGCTGCAACGCCGGATCAACCAGTCCATCGCCGAGTACGAAGTCCTGAATACTCTCGAACAGTCCTGGGGCGGTTTGTGCACCCACGTGCGCGAGGGCTACAACATCGGTAAGCCTCCTTACGGATACAAGGCTAAGGTCATCCCACATCCCAACCCGATGAAGGCGGACAAGGGGCACACCAAGAGCCGGCTTGAACCTGACGGTGTCCACGCCGAAACGGTCACGCAGATCGCCAACTGGCGTTACCACGAAGGGCATGGCTACGGCACCATCGCGGACCGGCTAAACTCCGACCCGGCGCGATACCCGCCGCCCGAGCCGGCCGGCGGCAAACGGGCACGAGGGGCCTGGGGCAAGACCAGCGTCTACGAGATCCTGCGCAACCCGAAATACACCGGATACCAGGTGTTCAATCGACGCGCGTCCCGCTCGAAGCGAGGCAAGGTCAACGACCCGATCAAGTGGGTGTGGTCGCCCAAACCAGTACATGAGCCGTTGATTCCGAAATGGATGTACGACGAACTCAACGCCCGGCGCCAAGAACGCCGAGGCTCGCGCGCCGACAACAAACCCAACGTGCATCCTCAGACTCGCCGCACCTACGTATTGCGCGGCATGGTCTTCTGCGGCTGCGGACGGCGGATGTACGGTAGCCACCGGCACAACAATGCGTACTATTTGTGCTGGCCCAAAAGCAACAATCGTGGCCGTCCCGATACGTATACAGGCCACCCCAAGGCGGCCTACCTTCGCGAGTCATCCATCCTCGACGCGGTCTTCCAATTTCTCGCCGACCGGGTCTTCGGGCCTCGGCGCCGCGAGATCCTCGCTGCGGATCTGGACGGGCTCGACGACCGTGCCGCTCAACAACGCCAGGCCCAACGCGAACGACTACAGCGGGTCCTCTCCGATCTCACCCGCCGCCAGACCACCGTCCTACGTCAGGCGCAGGAAGGCGACCCCGACGACCCCTTCGCTCAGGGCCTGCGCACCACCTACAACGAACTGGCCGCCCAGAAGAAGACAGCGCTGACGGCGGTGGCCGACCTCGACGCTGCCGATGAGCGCGAAGCCGACACACCCAGTGTGGACGACATCGCTCTCCTTGACGCTCTGCCCTATCTCAAGCTCAACCTCACCGAGGCACCCGAAGAGCACATCAGGCGCCTGTTCGAGACCATCCGGCTCGCCGTACGGCTGATCGAGGACACCGATGAGGTGAAGGTCGAAATCCGGCTCCCGGCGGACGACCTACCACAGGTCTCCAACCAGGCAGAACGGACCGGCCACGCCGTGCCATCCCCACGGGTTCCTGCTCATCGAGCAGGCACCCGTGGGGATGCTGTACGTGCCCCGGGTGGGAGTCGAACCCACACTGGACGGATTTTGAGTCCGCTGCCTCTGCCGGTTGGGCTACCGGGGCCTTCCGGGCACAAGCACCATACGCGATCACCGCCCCGCGCCGCTGACGGGGTCACCCGGATCGGGTTGGCGTGGTGTTCGGCGGACTGGCCCGCACACCCCGCCTGCTGAGCCGCCCGTGTGCGGCCAGGATGCCCAGCAGCACCAGGGCGGCGCCCACGGGCTGGTGCCAGGCAACGGGTTCGGCCAGGACCAGGACGCCCAGCAGCACGCCGACCACGGGCGTCACGTAGGTCACCGCGGCGGCGTTGGTGGCGCCCCAGTCGCGCACCACCGCGGTGTTCCACACGTAGGCCAGGCCGGTGCCGAAGGCGCCCAGCGCGATCATGCTCAGCAGCACCGGTAGCGACAGATTCCCCGGCGTGCCAAGGAAAGGCGTGGTCAGCAGCATGAGCGCGGCGCCGATGGTGACCTGGATGAAGGCCATCGTCACCGCGGGCACGTCCCGGTCGCCGAGGAAGCGGCGCAGGTAGACGAAGGCCAGGCCGTAGCTGGTGGTGGCGCCCAGGCAGGCGAGCTGGGCTGGCAGGTCGCCGGTCAGGTCGGCGGTGAACGGGCCGATGATCACCAGCACCCCGGTGAAACCGAGCAGCAGGCCGGTGAGGCGGTCCCGGGTGAGGCGTTCGGTGCGCAGCAGGGCGGCGGCGAAGGCGGTGGTGGCGAGTGGGGTGGTGGCGTTGTAGATGCTGGCCAGGCCGGAGGACAGCCGGGTCTCGGCCCAGGCGAAGAGCAGGAACGGCAGCACGCACAGCAGCACCGAGACCACGGCCAGGTGCGCCCACAGCCTCAGCTCGCGCGGGATCGCCTGGCGGGTGGCCAGCATCAGCACGCCGAGGGTGAGCGCGCCCAGCAGCAGCCGCCCGCAGACGATCTGCGCCGGGCTCAGCTCGGTGAGCGCGACCTTGATGAACAGGAAGCTGGCACCCCAGGCCAGGGCCAGCAGGCCGAACTGGACCGGGGTGCCCAGCCGGGCTCGGGTCATCGGCACGCTGCTCCCTCCGCGGCACCCGGCGCACACCGGGGCCGGGAGGGAGTCAACTCGCCGTGCGGACGGGTTGTCCGGCGGGAATCAGACCGCGAGCTGTCGGCTCACAGCCCGCCCAGGAACTCCAGCAGCGCCTTGTTGACCTCGTCCGGGCGCTCCTGCTGGGTCCAGTGCCCGCAACCCGGCAGATCGACGACCCCGCGCAGGTCCGGCAGGATCTTCGGCAGCACGTGGTCCATGAACTCCGGCGGGTAGAAGGCACGCACCAGGTCCCGGTCGCCGCTGATATACAGGGCGGGCGCGGTGATCCGGGCGTTCTGCCAGGGCGCGGTCAGTTCCCAGTTGCGGTCGATGTTGCGGTACCAGTTCAGGCCGCCGGTGAAGCCGTTGCGCTGGTACTGCTCGGTGTAGGCGTCGATATCGGCCTCGGTGACCCAGCCCGGCAGCGTCTCCGGGTCGGGCATCGCGGCCAGGAATCCACCGCCCTGGGCGAGCGGGGCCGCGGCCGGGTTCGCGCCCTCGCCGGAGGTGGCGGCCAGGGTCTTGCGGAAGGCGCCGCGGACATCGGCGTTCAGCTCGGCGTCGGCGACACCCGGTTCCTGGAAGTAGATCTGGTAGAAGCCGTCGCCGAAGCGCTCGCGGGCGGCGACCAGCGGCGGCACCGGGCCGCGCGGGCCGGGCGCCACGCTGAGTCCGGCCACGCCGCGGACCAGGTCCGGCCGCAGCATCGCGGTGTGCCAGGCGACCGGGGCGCCCCAGTCGTGGCCGACCACCACGGCCTGCTGGTGGCCCAGCGCCTCGATCAGGCCGACCACGTCGCCGACCAGGTGGAAGATCGAGTAAGCGTCCACATCGGACGGCTGGTCGGTGCCGCCGTAGCCGCGCTGGTCCGGCGCGACCACGTGGTAGCCGGCCGCGGCCAGCGGCTCGAACTGGTGCCGCCAGGAGTACCAGCTCTCCGGGAAGCCGTGCAGCAGCAGCACGAGCGGGCCCTCGCCCTGCTCGGCGATGTGCATGGTGATGCCGTTGACGGACACTTCACGGTGCTGTGGCAACGAGATTCCCCTCATTCCGTGGTCGTGACGATGGTGGCCAGCACGGCCGCTCGTCGTTCGTGCAGCAGGGTCAGACCGGCCTCGGCGGTGGCGCGGACCTCCGCGGCGGTGGCGGTCTCCGGGCCCAGCAACGCGGTCACCGCGCCCGCCATGACCGCCTCGGGATCGGCGACCTCGATCTCGGTCAGCGCGTGCGGGTGCGCGGCCACCTGGAAGAAACCGGCGGTCATCGCCCGCAGCGCGTAGGCCTGCTCGTCCAGCGGCCAGTCGGTGCGGGCCAGGTGGTGCGCCCGCCACACCGGCAGCACCGCGTACATCAGCGCGCCCGGCCCGAGCGCGCCGACCAGTTCGGTGCTGCGCGGGTGTTCGGCCAGGATGCCGAGCATCTCCACGTCGCCGGTCTGCAGCGCGCGCACGATCGGGCGTTCCAGGGCGACCCGGACCAGCAGCGGGACCAGCCGGTGCGGGCGGGCGGTGTCCGGATCGTCGGTGAAGCGCCGGCTGAAGTCGTCGACGACCTCCAGGAAGTCCCTGGCGAACAGCCCGACGAACAGGTCCTCCTTGGTGCCCCAGTACAGGTACACCGTGCCCTTGCCGACGTGCGCCTTCTCCGCGATCTCGGCGATGGTGACGCCCTTGACCCCGCGCCGCAGCAACAACTCCCTGGCCACGCTGAGGATGCGGGCGGCTTTCACCGAGTCGTGTTCGACCAGTTGAGCCATCACCGATCCCTTTCCCCAGCCCGGCCACCCGCGGTCGCGGGTCCACTCCATCATGCCCGCGCGATGTCCAGCTCCTTCATGCGACTCGCCTTCCCGCCCTCCCGCATGGCCTGCAGCAGACGGCCGATCAGCGGCCACTTCTGCCCGCGCATGAGCACCTTGCGCAGCCCGATCTGGAACCGGCTGGTCGGGGTGAAGAACGCCTGCTGGTCCAGCCCGTTCTGCTGGTAGTACTCGATGCTGGGCCGCAGTTTCGCCTCCCATTCCGACAGCGCCCGGTCCAGGTCGCCGGGGTGGCGTTCCAGCATGGTGCCCAGCAGGTCCGCGCCTGCCAGACCGGCCGAGACGCCCATGCCCGCGTACAGCGTCACGCACCAGGCCGAGTCGCCGAGCAGCACCACCCTGCCGTTGTGCCAGCGGTCCATCCTGACCTGCTCGACCGAGTCGAACAGCAGCTCGTCCGCGGTTTCCATGGCCCGCAGCGCCTCGCCCAGCGCCCGCCCGGTCGGCCCGGCGCCGAAGACCGTGCGCACCCGCTGCACGGGTGGTTCGGCGAACTCGGCGTCCACGTCCTCGGTGCGGTAGGACAGCAGCACGGTGGGCGGGTGGTCGGCGAACGGGAAGATCCACATCGACCGGCCGGGTTCGAGCAGGGTGACGCCGTCCTCCTGCGCGAGGTCGGTGAGCGGGCCGGGCAGCTGGAAGGCGGCGATCATGAAGTTGAGCCGTTTCAGGTACCGCTCGTGCGGTCCGAAGACCAGCGAGCGCACCGTGGACCGCAGCCCGTCCGCGCCGATGACCAGGTCGAACCGCTCGGTGCTGGTGTGCCCGTGCACGGTGTTCCGCAAGGTCACGTCCACGCCGTCGGCGTCTTGGGCGATGGCGGTGGGCACGGTCGAGTAGCGGATCTCCACGTCATCGGGCAGCGCGGCGAAGGCGGCCCGTTCGACGTCGCCGCGCAGCATCAGCCTGGGCAGTCCTGGCAGGTCCTTGAAGCCCAGTCCGCGCCGCCGGTTGCCCGCGCGGTCGATGTCGAAGTTGACCCCGTCGGAGGCGGTCCGGTCGGCCATCCCGTCCAGGATGCCCAGCCGTCGCGCCGCCGCCCTGCCGGTGCCGAACAGGCCGACGAAGTACCCGCCGGAGCGCCTGGCCGGGGCTTTCTCGATCAGCACCAGCTCCCAGCCCGCCCGCCGCAACCGCAGTGCCGTGGCAATTCCGCTGATGCCCAGTCCGACCACCAGAGCGCGGCGGTCGCGGGGGTTCGTGGTGTCCATGAACCCAGGTTAGACCCAACTGACCAGATTCGTCATTTGGTCAGTTCGTGGCCTGCGTCACCTCCGGCAGGGTGGGTGAACAGGAAGATCAGGCCTGCGCGGCGCGGGCGCGGCGGCCGGTCGGCAGGGTGCAGGCGAAGCCGAGGACCAGGGCGAACAGCACCCCGAGGTTGGCGCCGGACCAGTTCGCCGCCAGCCCCAGCGGCTCCAGCAGATACCCCTGCCAGCCCAGCCACCCGGCCGCCGAGTTGGTCACCAGCCCCCACCCCAGCCCGGTCGCCAGCACGATCAACGCCACCGGCCCCCACCGGATGTCGCCGTACCGCCCGGCCGGGTCGGACAGGTCCGCCTCGACGTACTCCCGCCGCCGGGTCAGATCGGCGAGCATGATCCCGCACCAGGCCGCCACCGGCACGCCCAGCGTGGTCAGGAAACCCTGGAACTGGCCGAGGAACTCACCGCCTAGGAACACCAGGTACACCGTGCCGAGCACCATCAGCACGCCGTCGATGAGCGCGGCCACCGGGCGGGAGACCCGGACACCGGCGGCGAGCAGGGCCAGGCCGGAGGAGTAGATGTCCAGCACCGCGCCGCCGACCAGGCCGAGCACCGCGACCAGGGCGAAGGGCACCAGGAACCAGACCGGGAGCAGGGTGGTCAGGGCGCCGATCGGGTCGGCGGCGATGGCGGTGTTCAGCTGCGGGGAGGATCCGGCGAGCAGCAGGCCGGAGAGCAGCAGCACCACCGGGGCCAGACTGGCGCCGAAGGTGGTCCAGCCGATCACCGAGCGACTGGGGGTTTCCCTTGGCAGGTAACGGGAGTAGTCGGCGGCGGCGTTGACCCAGCCGAGGCCGAAGCCGGTCATCAGGAACACCAGCGCGCCGACGAACTGCTGGGCGGAGCCGGCCGGGATGGCGGTCACCGCGTCCAGGTGGATGTGCCCGGCGACCAAGCCCAGGTACACCAGGGTGAGCAGGCCGGTGATCACGGTGATCACGGTCTGCAGCCGCATGATGGTGGCGAAGCCGAGCACGCCCGCGCCGACCACCAGCACCGTGACCACCAGCAGTGCCAGCACCTTCGTGGTCGCGCCGCCACCCCAGCCCAGGCGCTCGAACACGGTCGCGGTGGCCAGCGTCGCCAGGGTGGCCAGCACGGTTTCCCAGCCGACGGTGAGCAGCCAGGAGATGGCCGAGGGCAGCCGGTTGCCGCGGACGCCGAAGGCCGCGCGGCTCAACAACATCGTCGGCGCGGACCCGCGTTTGCCCGCCACCGCGATGAAGCCGCAGAGCAGGAAGGAGAACACGACGCCGGCCAGCGCGGCGAGCACGGCCTGGCCGAAGGAGAGGCCGAAGCCGAGCACGAAGGAGCCGTAACTGAGGCCCAGCACGGAGACGTTGGCGCCGAACCAGGGCCAGAACAGCTGCCGGGGCCTGCCGTGCCGGTCGGCGTCGCCGATCACGTCGATGCCGTGCGTCTCGACCTTGAGCGCTTCGTTCATGGCGGGAACCCCGTTCCGACAAGCTCTTCGATGTCCGCGCGCACCGGCGCGGTGGCCGGCCCGTGCCGGGTGACCGCGATCGCGGCGGCCGCGTTGGCGTACCGGGTCGCCTCCAGCATCCCGCTGCCGCGCAACAACTCCGCGAGCAGCGCGCCGCAATGCGCGTCCCCGGCCCCGTTGGTGTCCACCGCGTCCACGTTGAACCCGGCGACCGTGGTGATCCGCCCATCCCGTTGCAGCAGGCAGCCGGCCGGCCCGTCGCGCACGATCACGGTGGCGAAGCTGGGCACCAGGGTGGCCAGCGCGGCCGCGGCGGCCCTGGTGGTGTTGGTGCGGGAGAGTTGTTTGGCCTCACGGGCGTTACAGCTGAGAATGTCCACTCTGGACAGCACCGCGGTGAGGTCGGACCAGACGATCTGCTCGACCAGCGGGCCGGGGTCGAACAGCACGGTGGGGCCGGGCAGCCGGGCCAGCCAGCCGAGCAGCGCCTCCCGGTTGGCCCGCTGCAGCAGGCTGTACCCGCTGATGTAGACCATGTCCGCGGCACTGGGATGCACCCGGTCCAGCTGCCCCGGTTCCAGCCTGCCCTCGGCGCCGACGCCGGTGACGAAGGTCCGCTCGCCGGTCTCCTCATCGACCAGCGCGACCACGATCCCGGTGTCCGCGCCGGGGGTGGGCGGGTTGGCCACCAGCACGCCCTCGGCGGCCATCGCGGCCCTGGCCAGGTCGCCGAAGCTGCCGGTGCCGTGACTGCCCGCGTAGAGCACCTCGGCGCCGGAGCGGCAGGCCGCGGCCATCACGTTGAACCCGCCGCCCGGGGTCAGTTTCACCGCGGAGGCAAGCACATCACCGCCCAGGGGTGGCAGCCCGGACACACTCAGCACCAGGTCGACCACGACCTGGCCGGTGTGCACGAGCTGCCCGCTCACGCCCGGCCCCGGAGCGCGAGCAGCCCGGCCACCAGCGGATCCAGGGTGAGAGCGTTCACACGGAGCACCTTAGTGGTCAGATCCGTTGGCAGCGCGGCACTTCCGTGACAGGCGCCGAGCATCGCCCCGCAGATCGCGGCGATGGTGTCGGTGTCCCCACCCAGGTTCGCGGCCAGCAGCAACGCCGCCAGGGGCCGCTCGCCGAGGGCCTCGGCCAGCGCGAAGGCGGCCACCACGGATTCCTGCGCCGCCACCGAGGTGCCGATCACCTGCCCGATCGCGGGACCCAGCTGCCCGGACGGGATCCCGCGCACCCACTGCCGCGCCCACCTGATCCGCGGCCCGATCTCGGCGCCTGCCACCCAGTGCCCACGCCGGGCCCCCACCTCCGCGCCTTGTTCGCCCAGGTCAAGGGCTTCGGACAGCCCGGCTCCGGCGATCCCGGCGGACACCGCGGCGGCGACCGCGACCGCCGCGCCGAGTCCGAGGCTGGTGTGGTGGGTGACCCGCGCGGTCTCGGCGACCACCTCGGCGAGCCGGTCGAGATCCTCCGCCGGGGTGGCGATGCCGACCGGGGCGACCCGCATGGCCGCACCGTTGGTGACCCCGTCCCGCCCGGTCCGCTCCGGCGACTCGCCTGCCGCGAGCCGGGTCAGGGCCAGTTTTGTCGACGGGCCAAGCAGATCCGCCGATCCGCGGCTGATCATCCCGGCCTCCCAGGCGAGCAGCGCCTGGCCGTACACCCCGGGGTCCACCCGCCCGCCGCCCGCGATCAGCAACCGGGCCAGCAGCAGTGCCTGTTCGGTGTCATCGGTGATCGTTCCGGCGGGTTTTCCGGGCACGATCGGTTGGGCGGCAACGGCATCGACCAGGCCGGTGATCTCGCCGTAGTGCGTGGCGATGTCTGTCGGCGACATCGCCTGGGTGGGCATGCCGAGCGCGTCACCGAGGGCGAGCCCCAGCAGGGCCCCGCGCGCCCGGCCGGCCCGTGAGTGCATGTGCATACCTGTACACCCGGCCACCGCCCCCGGCAATCGCCAGCGGTTCAGCGCTCGAACGCCGCCGCCGGCCGCACGGGCTGCCGGTGCCCGGTCATGCCTGGCCGCGCAGCGCGCCGGCGTGATCCTTGGCGAACTGGGCGAAGTCGCGCGCCCGGTGCCCGGTCAGTTCGGGCACGGCCGGGGTGGTGAAATCGCCCCAGCCACCGGCGTAGGCGGCCCCGTACTCGTTGGTGACCGCGGCCATCCACGGCGTCATCCCGGCCCCGAGGAAGACCTCGTAGGCCTGCTCCGGGGTCAGCGAGTGGTAGCTCACCGGCGTGTCCAGGGCGTCGCCCGCGGCCGCGGCGGCCTCGTGCAGGGTGATGCTCTCCGGGCCGGTCAGGGTGTAGATCTTGCCCGCGTGCGGGGCCGGGTTGGCCAGGATCGCGGCGGCGGCGTCGCCGATGTCCCTGACGTCGATCAGGCCGAGCCTGCCCTCGCCGAGGAAACCGTAGAAGGTGTCCCCGTTGACCGAGCCGAGCAGGTTCTGCATGAAGAAGTGCGGGCGCAGGATCGTCCAGGACAGGCCGGAGGCGATGAGTTCGTGGTCGGAGAGGGCGTGCAGTCGTCCGTTGCGGGTCGGCGCGTCGTAGCCTGCCCCGATCGCGGACAGGCGCACCACGTGCCCGATCCCGGCCTGCTTGGCCGCGTGCACCGCGTTCATGCTGGCGTGCGGGGCCTGCGGACCCATCGCGGTGAGCAGCCACAGCGTGTCCACCCCGGCGAAGGCCTCGGTCAGGCTGGCCGGCTCGTCCAGGTCGCCGACCACGACCCGCGCGCCGGGCAGCCGGGGCGCGCGCTTCGGATCGCGCACCAGGACGCGGACGTCCTCATCGGTGGCGAGGGAGTGGAGTACCGCACTGGAGACGGTGCCGTTGGCGCCGGTGATCAGAATGGTCATGAGCACGACGTTATAGTAAGAATCAGTGACTATCAAGATTGGTGACCAAATCCACGTGGAGAGCCAGCCGTGAGCCGTAGCCAACGCAAGGAAGAAGACCCTGACCTGGGCATTCTCGCCGGCAACATTCTGTTCGGGGTGCAGCGCGAGCTGTTCCGGGCGCTGGCCGAGCAGGGCCACCCGGACCTGCGGCCCCGGCACGGCGCGGTGCTGGCCTACCTGGACGAGCAGGGCAGCCGGGCCACCGACCTGGCCCGCCAGTCCGGGCAGCACAAGCAGGTGATCGGCACCCTGGTCGACGAGCTGGTGGCGCTGGGCTACCTGCGCCGGGAGCCGGATCCGAACGACCGGCGGGCCAAGCTGATCCTGCCCACCGAGCGCGGCCTGGACGAGCTGCGCCGCGGGGATCTGATCATGGCCGGGATCGAGGCCAGGCACGCGGCGGAGGTGGGCGAGGCGGAGTACGCGGCGTTCAAGCGGTGCATGACCCGGATCGCCCGGCTGCACCGGAGCAGCGCCGAGGACTAGCGACGCAGGTCACATCCAGGCCGGTCACACTCTGCCGGGCCGGGTCGTCATAGCTGTGTAGGCAACGACAACGGCAGAGGAGTTCACCGTGAACGCCCGTTTGAACATGTTCGCCAGCCCGATGGCCGCCAAGCTGATCAAGCACTTCAACTCGGCTGGCAAGGTGGTGTCGGACTCGACGCTGCCCGCCGCGACCCAGGAGCTGGTGAAGATCCGGGCCAGCCAGATCAACGGCTGTGGCTTCTGTCTGGACATGCACACCAAGGAGGCCGCGCTCGCCGGGGAGACCGCGCAGCGGCTGCACATGATCGCGGGCTGGCGCGAGGCCACGCTGTTCACCGAGGCCGAGCGGGCCGCGCTGGAGCTGACCGAGCAGGGCACCCGGATCGCGGACGCGGCGGGCGGCGTGCCGGATGAGGTGTGGGCCAACGCCGCCAAGCACTACGACGAGGAGCAGCTGATCGCGCTGATGTCGCTGATCGCGATCATCAACGCGTACAACCGGCTGAACGTGATCGTCCAGCAGCCCGCAGGCGACTACCAGCCCGGCCAGTTCGCCTGACCGGCCCGGTCTTCTCCACTCGTGTTGGCCGTTGTCGCACGGTGAGTTGGCCGTTGCGGACGGCGTGTTGGCCGAATGGCGTACCAGTTCGGCCAACACCGGGTACGAGAACGGCCAACACGCCGCGAGGTACGGACCGGATTCCTAGTCGTTGGCGCGCATCGCGGTGACCGGGCTGACCCGCGCGGTCCGCACCGCCGGGATCAGCCCGGCCACCGCGGTGAGCCCGACCAGCGCCAGCACCGCGAGCGGCAAACCCAGTACCGGCAACACGAACGGCGCCGAGGTGCCCAGGCTCTGCACACCCAGCCAGCCGTAGGGCACGCCGAGCAGCAGCCCCAGCACTCCGCCGAGCAGGCCCTGCACCACCGACTCGCCGAGGGTGGCCCCGGCCAGGGCGCCCCGGCCGAGTCCCAGTGCCCGCAACAGCCCCGCCTCCGGGCCACGCTCCACAACGGACAGTGCCGCGGTGGTGCCGACGCCGACGATCGCGATCAGCACGGTCAGTCCGATCAGGCACAGCGCGAGCAGGGTCAGCAGGTCCAGCAGCCCGGACTGGTCGGCGCGCCGGTCGGTCAGCGAGGACAGTTCGGCCTGCTGTCCCAGCACAGTCCGGGCCGCGGCCTGGGCCGCCAGCTGCTCGGCGTTGCCCGGCCCGCCGGCGGCGAGCAGCACCCCGCTCGGGGTCGGCGGCACGTTCAGCCGGTCCAGGTCGGCCCGGTCCAGCACCACGGCGGACACGGCGATCCGTTCACCCAGCACCACTCCTCGCACCACCAGATTCCGGCCGCCGACCTGGATCAGGTCCCCGGCCCGCACCCGCAACCTGCGGGCGAAGTTGTCGCTGAGGAACACCCCGCCAGGCTCCCAGCTGCCCTCGGACAGCCGCAGTCCGGCGAAGCCCGGGGTGGCCCGAATGTCCACATCGGACACCTGCACGCTCACCTGGGCCTGTGGGCTCCGCACGTCCAGGCGCACCTCGCGGTAGGCCAGCACCTGCCGGAATTCGGGGCGGGCACGGAGTTTCTGCACCAGTCCGGCCGGCAGCGACTCGCCCTCGGGCACGCTGACCAGGAGGTCGCTGGGGTAGCTCGCGGCGGATTCGGCCGCGGTGTACTCGCGCAGGGTGGTGCCGCCGACCAGGGCGCCGGTCAGCAGCGCCGAGCCCAGGGTGACCACGGCGGCCACCGCTGCCGCCCGGCGCGGGGCGCCGCCGACGCCGCGCACGGCGAGCACGGCGGTGGGGCCGAACAGCCTGGCCGGGCGTTCCAGCAGGCGCAGCAGCGGGCCGACGTAGAGCGGGCCGAGCGCGACCACCGCGCCAAGGGCCAGGGCCCCACCGGCCACGGTGAGCAGCAGCAGGTCCGCCGTAAGGCCGCCGGGCCTGGCGGTTTCCAGCAACCCTTCCTGGATCATCAGGTACACCAGTCCGCCGGCACCGGCCGCGGCCAGCACGCCGATCGCGATCCGCAGCCGTCCGGTGCGCTTGCTCTCGGCGGGTTTGCTGGTGCGGCGCAAGGCTTCCAGCGGGGACACAGCGGCCGCGCCGAGGGCCGGGGCGAGCACCGCGCCGATCGTGACGAGCATGGCGCCGGCGGCGATCACCAGTAGCAGCAACGGTGACAGGCTCGGCTGACTCACCGGGGCGACCAGCGGGGCCAGCCAGCCGAGCCCGTAACCCAGGGCAGCGCCGAGTGCGCCGCAGACCAGGCCGGTGAGCGCGCCCTCGGCGATCAGCGCCCTGGCGAGCCTGGCCCGGGAGCCGCCGACCGCGCGCAGCAGGGCGAGCTGGCGGCCGCGGTGGGCGAAGACGATCCGGAACGCCGAGGTGGCCACCATGACCCCGGCCAGCAGCGCGACCAGCACGAACGCGGTGAGCGCCGCGGTGAGCTGGTCGACGGAGTCCTGGGCCCGGCCGAGTTCGGCGGTGCGGGCCTGGGCCGCGGGCACGGCGGTTTCGGCGCTGGTGCGCAGGGCTTCGACGATCCGGGCCTGGTCACCGGTCAGCTCGACCCGGTCCAGGGGCGCGCCGGTCAGGGTGAGCACCTGGCGGTCCGGGGTGTAGGCGGCGATGCCGTCCGCGGGTGGTCCGGAGACCAGGCCGGTCACCGTGAGCCGCACGGGTTTCGCGCCGATCCTGGCCTCGATCGTGCCGCCGGTGGTGACGCCGAGTCGTTGCGCCGCCCGCTCGGACAGCGCGATCTCCCCGGCCGCGGCGGGGTAGGCGCCGCCGGTCAGGCGGACCCGGCTGAGCGGTCCGGCGCCCGGGTCGGCGTGCATTCCGACGGTGTTGTCCCCCACCAGGATCCGGCTGTGCGCGCGGCCGACCGCGCTGGTCGCGCCCGGGGTGCGGGCGAGCCGGTCCAGGGCGGTGACGCCGTCGCCCGCCGGGCTGGCGACCACGGCGTCCGCGCCGGCCGGGATGGCGGTGAGGTTCTCGATCGCAGTGCGCACCGCGATGTCCCTGGCCATGATCGCGCCGGTGGCGAACAACGCGGCCACGGTGATGGCCAGGCCGGTCAGCAGCAGGCGCAGCGGGGAGCGCAGCACGCCGCGCAGGTAGACGCGGGTGAAGTTCACCGGCCCGCTCCGGCGGTGCGCAGGGCCTCGATCACGGTGGGCAGGTCCGGGTCGCGCAGTTCGCCTGCGAGGCGGCCGTCGGCCAGCAGCACCACCCGGTCGGCGTGCGCGGCGGCTACCGGGTCGTGGGTGACCATGACGACGGTCTGGCCGAACTCGCGCACGCAGTGGCGCAGGAAGCGCAGCACCTCGGCGCCGGAGCGGGAGTCCAGGTTGCCGGTGGGTTCGTCGGCGAAGACCACCTCCGGCCGGGTCAGCAAGGCCCTGGCCAGCGCGACTCGCTGTTGCTGGCCGCCGGAGAGTTCGGCTGGCCGGTGCTGGAGACGGTCCGCGATGCCCAATATTCCGGCGAGACGCATATACAGCGCGCGATCATATGCGCGACCGGCGAGGCTCAGTGGCAGCAGGATGTTCTCCCGCGCGGTGAGCTGGGGCAGCAGGTTGAAGGACTGGAAGACGAAGCCGATCCGGTCCAGCCGGGTCTTGGTGAGCGCCTTGTCCGGGAGCCGGGTCAGGTCGGTGCCGCCGAGCAGGGCGGCCCCGGAGGTCGCGGTGTCCAGGCCGGCCAGGCAGTGCATGAGCGTGGACTTGCCGGAGCCGGAGGGCCCCATGATGGCGGTGAACGCGGCGCGGTCGAAGCCGACCGTCACCCCGTCCAGCGCGCGCACCGCGCCGGGGCCGCTGCCGTAGACCTTCACCAGGTCCACGGCGGCGACCGCGGCCGTCGCGAGAGCGGAGTTCGTCATGCCGGTCACGATCTCCCCTGGCCGGGTGGGCGCGGATCTGTCCCGGGGCCGGTTCCCGGTCGGGTGGCTCTGACTTTTGGCCGATCTGCCCGGTCCGACCGGCGGATAGGCTGCCGGGCGTGATCGGGAACCGCTGGCTGCCGCTGCAGGTGCTGCTGTGGCTGGCGGGAGCGGCGGCGCTGGGTGCGCTGGGCCTGATCGACCTGGCCGGACGCGCCTTCCGCTCCGGTGCGGGCTTCGGCCTGGACCTGGGCACCGCGATGACGGCCTGCGGGCTCGCGCTGGTGTGCTGCTGGCTCGGCCCGCGCACCCTGGCGGTCGCCGCCGGCGTGCTGGCGATCGGCTCGGTCGTGCTGCGCTACACCGGGGAGCGGCTGCGGCTGCCGGACGCGCCGTTCAGCTTCGCCTACAGCGCGGCCGTGCTGGTGCTGCTGGGCGTGCTGGCCTGGCGGGGTGCGGTGTGGTGGTCGGCGACCGCCGCGCTGCTGCTGCTCGGCGCCCTGCTGACCCAGCCCCTGGTCGCCGATCGCGGTCTGGCCGCCGTGGTCGGCGCGATCGTGCTGGTGCTGGCCGCCGCGATCGCGCTCGGCGCCGGGGTGACCGCACGACTGACGGCCCGGATCAAGACAAGGCAACTGGAGCACGCCCGGCTGACCCAGCGCACCGAGTTCGCCAGGGACCTGCACGATTTCGTCGCCCACCACGTGACCGCGATGGTGGTGCAGGCCAGGGGTGCGCTGGCGATCGCGGACAGGAAGCCCGAGCTGGTCGCGCCCGCGCTGGAGCGGATCGCGGACACCGGAACCGAGGCGATGGAATCCTTGCACCGCATGGTCGGCTTGCTGCGCGGCGAGGACGATCCGGCGCGCACCACCCCGATCGGCATGGGCGAGCTGCGGGCGCTGGTGGCGCGGTTCGGCGCGGTGGACGGGGTGCGGGCCACGCTGAGTGAGTCCGGCGAACTGGACGAGTTGCCCGCCGAGGTCGCCTCCACCGCACACCGGGTGGTCCTGGAGGCGCTGACCAACGTGCGCAAGCACGGACAGGAGGTCGGCGCGGTGGACGTGCTGGTGCAGCGCAACGGACAGTGGGTGGTGGTCCGGATCGCCGACGACGGCCGGGCGCCACGTTCAGGTGGCCGCAACGGATTCGGGCTGCGCGGCCTGGGCGAACGGGCCGAGTCGATCGGTGGCACACTGCGCTCCGGGCCGGGCGCCGCGGGCGGCTGGGTGGTGGAGGCGAGACTGCCGGTGGGGACGGTCCGATGACGATCCGGGTGCTGCTGGCCGACGACCAGGCGATGGTGCGCACCGGGTTCGGCATGATCCTGGCCGCCGAGGACGACATCGAGGTGGTCGGCGAGGCCGAGGACGGCGTGCGCGCGGTGGAACTGTGCCGTGAGCTGCGCCCGGACGTGGTGCTGATGGACATCCGGATGCCCCGGCTGGACGGCCTGGAGGCGTTGCGGCGAGTGACCGCGCCCGGAGTGGTCGATCCACCGAAGGTCGTGGTGGTGACCACGTTCGAGGAGGATGCCTATGTGCGACAGGCACTTCAGGACGGCGCGTGCGGATTCCTGTTGAAGACGGCCAGTTCCGCGTTGCTGGTGGAGGCGATCCGGGCGGCGGCCTCGGGTGCGGCGCTGGTCAGCCCGTCGATCACGGTGAAACTGCTGCGCAAGCTGACCGGACCGGGCCCGCGTCCAGCCTCCGGCGGCGAGCTGTCCGAGCGGGAACTGGACGTGGTGCGCGAGGTGGCCAGGGGCGCGACCAACGCGGAGATCGCGGCCGCGCTGCACATCGCGGTGGGCACGGTGAAAACCCACCTCACCAGCATCCAGCACAAACTACCCGCCCGGAACCGGGTGGAAATCGCCGCCTGGGCCTGGTCGTCAAACATAGTTGGCCATTAGTCGTACCCCGAACCGACCCAAAGTCGGATTCCCCACCCCCACCCACCCGGCAGCCTGAAGTGGACACACCCCAACCGTCCACTGTGGAGGACCCCCGTGCCCCGCTGGCCCGCCCTGCTTCTACTCGCCGTCGTCCTGGTCACCGGCGGCTGCGCGAAACCCCCGTCGGAGAAGTACTACGAGGTGAAGGTCGACATCACCGGCGGCGACAAGTCCGTGGTAACCCTGTCCAACTCCACCGGCAACGGCACCGCCCAGTACACCCAGGACGTCACCACGCCCTACACGATCACCCTGGTCCCCAACGGCGGCCCAGCCAAGTTCACCGCCACGCCCAAGGATCCAGGCGTGGCCGTGGAATGCAACGTGACGGTCGAGGGCGAGCACAAGGTCCGCAACATCGGCGAGGCAGGCAAACCCGCGTTATGCGAACTCAGCGTGGAGTGACCACCCCACCTCGCCCAAACCCCGCTCCCCCACCAGGCCCTGCCCCCGGCCCAGCCACAACCTGACCTCACCCCGCTGACGCGGATCCGCCTGCCACACACCAACCAAGCCACATCTCAGTCACCCGCACCCCGACCCCAGCCAACCCCCGCCCAGTCAACTCCCGCACAGCCAACTCCCGCCCGGCCAACTCGCACCCAGACAACTCGCACCCAGACAACTCGCACCCAGACAACTCCCGCACAGCTGCCACCCGAGCAGCCAACCCCCACCCCGCCGAACCCAACCGGGCCCGCACGTCGAGCAGCCGAACCCCGACCCCAGCCAACTCACCCCCGACCTGCTCCCGCAGCGTCGGCACGGGCAACCAACCCCACCAGACCTGCCCGCAGCACGACCCCGGCCAACTTCACACCCAACCGGCTCCTGTGCGACGCCGCGGGCACCCCACCCCCACCGCACCCGCCGCAACGCAACCACGGCACGAAGGGATCGCTCCACCACAGCCACAATCCGCGCCATCGAATCGAACCGGGTCCGCACCTCGGGCAGCCGAACACCGACCTCAACCAGCCCCCACCCAGTCAGCGCACGCCCAGCCTGTTCCCACGCAGCAACGGCGCGCACGACCTCAGCGTGCAGTGATCACTCCACCTCGCGCAGGATCCGCTCCACCGAGGCAAGCCGGGTCTGCAGCTCGGTGAGCTGTGCCCTGGTCTCGGTCAGTTCGCGGGCGGTGTCCTCCTGCGCGGCCACCGCGCGGGCGGCCAGTGCCTGATACCCCTGCTCGCGGGCGGCGCTGGCCTTGGCCCGCACCGAGATGAAGCTCTGCCAGATGATCACGGTCAGTACCACGGTGATCAGCATGAAGACGCCGAACACCCCGACTAGTTCCTGCCAGGCACGGACGCCCATGGGTCAGTCTTCCTGTTCTTCCGGTGTGCTGAGAGTGCGTACGGCCGCCACGACCGTGGCCGGGGTCAGCTCGTAAGCGAACGGGGTCACCTCGTAGAACTTCATCGCCTTGCCATCCGCCGACAACTCCAACTGAGCGGTCACCAGGCCGGCCGCCTCCAGCTTGCGCAGGTGCACCTGGAGCAACGCCCGGCTGATGCCGAGTTCACGGGCCAGCGCGCTGACGTACTGGCGCTGTCCGGACAGCGCCGCGACCACCCGCAGCCGGTGCGGATTGGCCAGCGTCGCCAGCACCCGCACGAGGTCGTCCCCCGTGGGCGTCTTCCTGGTCATCGCGGCACCCGGCACATGGTCAGCAAGGTTAGGCGGTGACCCGAGCGCCCCGCACGGGACGGTCGGCCCCGGGCCGCCCGGCCCGGAAACCTGGCAGCCGCCAGGCACGTTCGCCGAGCAACGACAGCGCGGCGGGCACCAGCACACCACGTACCAGGGTCGCGTCCAGCAGTACCGCCACGGCGAGGCCGACGCCGAGCATCTTGTTCTCAATGGAGGTGAGAGTGACGAACACGGCGAACACCAGGGTCATGATGACCGCGGCGCTGGTGACCACGCCCGCGCTCGCGCCGAGGCCGCTGACCACGGCTTCGCGGGCGGGCAGGCCGTCGGTCCAGCGTTCGCGGATACGGCTGAGGATGAAGATGTGGTAGTCCATGCTCAGTCCGAACAGGACCACGAACATGAACAGCGGCAGCCAGCCCATCACCCCGCCGTAGGAGGTGAAACCCAGCAGGCCGCTGAGGTTGCCGTACTGGAAGATCCAGGTGATCACGCCATAGGCCGCGCCGATGGAGAGCAGGTTCAGCGCGATCGACACCAGTGGCACGGTGATCGAGCGGAACACGAAGATCAGCACCACGAACGACAGCAGCAGCACGAAGGCGAACACCAGTGGCGTGCGATCCCGCAGCTGGTTGGTGAAGTCGTAGGTCTGCGCGGTCTTGCCGGACACGGCCGCGTCCAGCTGGGCGAAGCCGCCGAAGGCCGCGGGGATCGCCTGGTGCCGCAGGTGTTCCAGCGCGCGCACCGAGGTGTCGTCGGTGCCGGACCCGGCCAGCGGCATCCGGACCACCAGCGCGTTGCCCACCCGGTCGCTGGTGACCGGCTCGGCCAGCAGCCCGCCGCTCTCCTTGACCTGCGCGCGCAGCCGGTCCACCACCGCGCCGCTCAGCATTCCGTCCACCCTGGACTGATCGCGCTGCCAGATCACCACCCTGGCCGGGGTGGGCGCGCCGGGAAACGCCTCCTGCATGCGGATCGCCGCGTCGACCTGGGCGACGCTGCGCGGCAGGCTGTTCACCGCGGCGGCGTCCTGGAGCTTCATGTCCAGCGCGGGCACCGCCAGTGCCAGCAACGCCAGCACCGCCGCCGCACCCCACACCAGCGGCCGCCGGGCCACCCGGCGGGCGACCCCGGACCAGATCCGGGACTCCCTGGCCGCGGTCCGGCCCTTGCCCAGCCAGGGGATCCGGCCCTTGTCCACCCGGTGCCGCAGGGTGGCCAGGATCGCGGGCAGCACGGTCACCGAGGCGATCATGGCCAGGCCGACCACCACGGTCATGCCGATCGCGCCGCCGGTGAACACGCCGAGTCCGGTCAGCACCAGCCCGGCCAAGGACAGCATCACGGTGAGGCCGGAGAACAGCACCACGTGCCCGGAGGTGCGGGCGGTGGTGCGCAATGCGGTCTCATCGTCCACTCCGGACAGTCGTTCCTCGCGGTAGCGGCGCAGATAGAACAGCGAGTAGTCGATGCCGACAGCCACCCCGATCAGCAGGATCAGCGCCGAGCCCGCGCTGTTGATGGCGACCACCTTGCCGATCACCGACAGCAGGGTGAAGGTGGCGATCAGCGCGGTCGCGGTGAGCAGCACCGGGATGCCGGCGGCGACCACCGAGCCGAACACGATCAGCAGGATGATCAGCACCAGCGGCAGCGACAACAGGTGCGACCGGGCCAGATCGGCCTTGATCGCCTCGTCCACCGCGCCGGACAGGCTGCGGTCCCCGGCCTGGGCCAGCCGCACCCCGGGATGCCGGGCCGCGACGGTGGCGACCGCGTTGGTGGCGAAACTGAAGTGCTCATTGAGTTTTTCCACCGGCCAGGCCAGCCGGAAGGTCACCAGCCCGGACCGGCCGTCGGCGGAAACGTGCGGCGATCCGGGTTCCGGCTGCGAACCGGGTTCCAGCGGCGAGCCGATGCCGGTGACCGCGTCCGGCCGCCGCTTCAGCTCGGTGATCAGGTCCTCGGCGGCCGCGAGCAGCTCCGGACTGTTCCCGAAGTGCCTGCCCGGGGTGCGGGCCTGCACCAGGACCTTCTCCTCCACCGGCAGATACTCGCTCTGACTGTCCAGAATGGACCGCGCCCGGCCGGTGTCCCCCGGCTCCGCATTGCGCGCGTCCGGTCCGGTGACCAGCACACTCGCCAGAAACGCGAGCAGTACCAGCCCCAGCCAGCCCAGGATGGCCGTCCGGCGATGCCGTGCGGACCAGGCCGCGATCCGATCGGTCAGCGTCATGCCACAACTCCCCAGTTCGATACCTGCAAGCGAAAGCTAGCAGGTGCCACGCTGGGTTGTCACCCAGAGAACCCGGCCATCTCATTGGGCGGCCTCCGGAGGAGTTTCCGCCGGGCCCGACCTACCGTGGTGGCAGCGAGCACATCCGAGGGGGGCCTTGGCAGTGACGGACAATCGCATCGCCGCGAGCGCGGACACCCTGGCCAGGACGGTCCGGGCACTAGTCGACACCGCCGACGCCGCGCATCGCCGGATCCGCGGTCACAGCGGCGCCCAGGACGGCGACGACGCGACCAACGCCAAGCAGGACCTGGGCAGGTTCCAGGAGGGCTGCGCGCCACCCATGAGGATCAGCCTTCGCACAACACCGTCGTCGGGCACAGCTACGGCTCCACCGTGGTGGGGCACACCCCGCGCGACCTGACGATCCAGGCCGACGAGGTGGTGTTCATCGGCAGTCCCGGGGTCGGCGTCACTCAGGCGAGCGAGCTGAACCTCCCGCCCGAGCGGGTGCACTCCAGCACCGCCCAGCACGACGTCATCAAGTACACCAACATCAACCTGGGTCTCGACCGCGACGTCCTGCCGCTGGACCCGCTCGGCTCCCGACCGAGACGCGGACGGAGCGGATCGCGCTGAAGACGAACAGCCCGTGCGATGTGCCCTCGGACAACGGACCGCCAGGCCGGGTGCAGGTGTCCAACAGCTATCAGCTGCACAGGCTCGACCCCGCGCGGTTCACCCGCTATTTCGACACCCTCAAGGGCAACCACTTTGGCGAGCTGTACCTCGGCTCGACGTCGCCGTGCATCTGGCCGAACGGACAACCGAAGTAGCGGATCAGCCGAGCCGCGACCAGAACCCGCAATCGTGCCGGGCCGCCAGATCGATCGGCCCGGTGTGCCCGGAGCTGAAGGACATCGTGCGACCCGGACCGTGTCGCGGCCAGCCGGGATCGCCGGTGCGCACGAAGGCCGACCAGTGGTCGATCATGCGGTTGGCCAGGTCCTGCTGGGCCGGGGTGAGTGGCGGCTGCGGCCAGGACAGGTCCAGCAGGTAGCGGAGTTCGGCGCCATGGGCTGCGCCGTAAGGGAAATCGCCGACCACGTGGCCGGTGGGTTCGGCGAACTCGAAGGTGTACAACGGTTTGCGGGCGGATTCGGCCACCGGGAGCTGGGTGCAGGCGCCCAATACGCCACCGTGGTCGGTGAGCAGGCGGGACAGGGTCAGGGCTGGGGTGGGCTGGGACTGCGGTGGGTACTGGTGGAGGACGGCGGGGGCGTCCTCGCCGAAGAGAGCGGTGACGACCGTGGGGTAGTCGGCCGCGGTGAGGGTGCGGTGCTGGGCGGCGACGAACGGGGTCATCTCGTCGGCGGTGCCGCCGAGCAGGAGGGGGACCCTGGCGGTGTGGGATTGCGTTGGCAGGGTTGGGGTTCCGGTGACCGGGAGCCAGGGGCGGCCGTTGAAGTCGCGGCGTAGCAAGGAGAGCTGGTCCTGGTGCAGGCCGACCAGGGCGGACAGCGGCAGGTCGCGCAGACAGGTGGCGTCGGGGCAGCCGAGGGTGGTCGCGGTGGACTGGGCGCGGCGCTGGGCTTCGGGGCGGGTGATCATGGGGTTGGCGCAGGGGGCGCTGTGGATGGCGGCCTGGTGGAACAGGCCCTGGGAGGCGGGGGCGGACAGGTGCGCGCACACGCTGTAGCCGCCCGCGGACTGGCCCCACAGGGTCACCCGGGCCGGGTCGCCGCCGAAGGCGCCGATGTTGGCGCGGACCCAGCGCAGCGCGGCCTGCTGGTCCTGGATGCCGAGGTTGCCGGTGTCGGGGCCCAGACCGGGGTGGGCCAGGAAGCCCAGGGCGCCCAGGCGGTAGTTGAGGGTGACCACCAGGAGGTTGCCGCGGGTGGCCAGGCGGGCCGGGTTGTACTGGCTGCCCGCGCCGGTGGTGAAACCGCCGCCGGGCACGAAGACCAGGACCGGGAGCTTGTCTGTCCCTTGTGGACGGTGGATGTCGAGGGAGAGGCAGTCCTCGGCGCCCTGGACCGTGCCGCCGGGGCCGGGTTGGGCGCAGACGAGGCCGGGCTGGGTGGCGTCGCGGATGCCGGGCCAGGGGTGCGGTGGGGCCGGGGGTGACCACCGGGTGGCCTGGGCGTAGGGGATGCCTTGGTAGACGCGGAGATCGGGGGTGCTTCGGCCGCGGACCCAGCCGCCGGTGGTGCGGGCCAGATCACCGGCGGAGGCGGAGGCGGAGGGGACGGGGACGGCGGGGGTGTGGGCTGGGTTGCCGGGGGCCGCGGTGGCCGGGGCCGGATCGGTGTCGGCGGCTGGGCCGTTGAAAGCCGTGGTGGCAGCCGGATCGGCGGCGGCGGTCGGACCGTTGAAAGCCGTGGTGGCGGCCGGATTGGCGGCGGCGGTCGGGCCGCTGGGATTCGCGATGCCTGGTGCTGGTGCGGCCAGCAGGGTGAGGGCCAGGGTGGTCAGGAGGGTCGCTTGTCGCATGGGGCGACCCTGGCAGCGCGCGGGCTGCCAGGGCGTCACCGCGGGACCGTATCCGGGACTACGTGGATCGGCGTACTCAGCCGTAGAACCCGGCCACCGAGACCTCGCCCAGTGGCACCCAGTCCGCGTCCGCCGGACCGGTGATCACCGGTCCGCGCAGTTCCACCGCCAGGGCCGGGCGTTCGTCCACCGCTTGCACCAGCAGGTACAGCGTGGTCAGCACGTGCAGGCAGTGTGGGCGGCGGTCGCGGCAAGCGCACTGGGTCAGCAGGGAATCCGGTGGTGGGGCGATCTCGACGCCCGCTCGGTGCAGGGTGGTGGCCAGGGTGTCCGGGAGGTCGCCGGGGGCCGCGGGCGGGAGGTCGGCGAGCAGGGTGGCGACCAGGGTCAGGGTTTCGGCGGGCCAGTGCGGGACGGTGATCTGGACCTGGTGTGCGCCCACGGTGGCGGTGAGCAGGCCGGGGACGATGGTCAGGCCGGTGACGCTGTCGTCGCGGGAGAGTTTGCGGGCCCTGGGCAGCAGCGGGTTCGGCCGGGTCACCCGGGTGGGTTCGGCGGTGCGCAGCCAGGCGTGGCCCCAGGCGGTGGCGCCGAATTCGGCGATCATGGGCCGGTTCCTTCCAGGTTCAGGGCCAGCACGGCGTGCAGGTCGTCGTCGGGCAGGTTGGCCAGGGCGGTCTCGGTGTCGCCGGAGACCACGTCGGCCAGGGCGCGTTTGCGGTCGTGCATGCGGGCGATGTGCTCCTCCACCGTGCCGCCGGTGACCAGGGTGTGCACGTTGAGCACCCGGTGCTGGCCGATGCGATGTGCCCGGTCGGTGGCCTGTTCCTCCACCGCGGGGTTCCACCAGCGGTCGTAGTGCAGCACGTGACCGGCCCTGGTCAGGTTGAGGCCGAAGCCGGCGGCGCGCAGGCTCAGCAGCAGGATCGGCGGGGCGTCGTCGTCATTTTGGAAGGCGTGCACGAGCCGGTCCCGCTGGTCGATGCCGAGGCCGCCGTGCAGGAACGGGATCCGCGGGCCGCCCAGGGTTTGGGTGAGGTGGCTGGAGAGCAGTTCGCCCATGGCGCGGTACTGGGTGAACACCAGCGCCCGGTCCTGGTCCTCGACGATCTCGGTGAGCATTTCGGTGGCGCGGTCGAACTTGCCGGAGCGGCCGGCCAGCGGACCGTCCTGGCCGAGCAGCTGGGCCGGGTGGTTGCAGATCTGTTTGAGCGCGGTGAGCAGGGCCAGGATCCGGCCCCGGCGTTCGATGCCGGACCCGAGACCGTTACTGAACGCCCGGTCCAGCGCGTCGCGGTACAGCCGGATCTGCTCCGTGCTGAGCGTGCAGGCCACCGTGGCGTACAGCTTGGGCGGCAGGTCGGTGGCGACCTCGGATTTGTTGCGGCGCAACAGGTGCGGGCCGATCAGCGTCTGCAACCGGTCCGCGGCGGCGGCCGAGCGACGCTGCTGGATGGGCACGGCGAACCGCTGCCTGAACCGGCCCCTGGTGCCCAGCAGGCCAGGCCGGGTGAGGTTGAGGATCGACCACAGCTCATCGAGGCGGTTCTCCACCGGGGTGCCGGTCAGCGCGATCCGCAGGTCCGCGGTGAGCCGGGCGGCGGCCTTGCTGGCCAGCGCGTCCGGGTTCTTCACCTGCTGGGCCTCGTCGAAGATCACCGTGTCCCAGTCGATCCCGGTCAGCTGCTCGACGTCCGCGCGCAACGCGCCGTAGCTGGTCACCACGACCGGTCCCGCCGCGAGATCGCCGAGGGTGCGCTGCGGGCCGTGGTAGGGCCGCACCGGCAGGTCGGGGGTGAATCTGGCCAGTTCGCGGCGCCAGTTGCCGACTAGGGAGGTGGGGCAGACCACCAGGTGCGGGCCGGGGCGGGTGGCCAGCAGGCTGATCGCCTGCAGGGTTTTGCCCAGGCCCATCTCGTCGGCCAGGATGCCGCCGCCGGGCACCGAGCGCAGCCAGGCCACCCCTGCCACCTGGTACGGCCGCAGTTCCGCGCGCACCTCGGCCGCGCGCAGCTCCTCGCGGGTGCGGGCGGCCTGCCGGAACTGGCGCAGCAGCGCGGCAGGCGAGCTGATCGCGGTGCCCTCGGCGTTGGGCACCGCGTGCGCGGCCGGGGGCAGCGGCAGGTCGGCGTCCGGATGCTGGGCCGCCTGCCGCCAGGCGCGGGCGGCGGGGCTGAGCTGGGCGGTGGTGCTCAGCAGCGCGGGCAGCGCGAGGTCCAGGTCCACCAGGCGCACCGGGGTGGGCAGCACGGTGATCCGGCCGTCCACCGGGCGGGCCAGCCGGCATTCGGCGGCCCGGCCCACCGGCAGTCCGGCCGCGGTCAGCGCGGCGGCCGGGTCGGGCGGGCCCCACCAGGCGAACGCGCCCTCGGCTGGCAGGAACGTGGCCTGGAGCTGGACGTGCGAGGTCGGCATGACCTCCCTTTCGAGGCAAGGCGGTGGCCGGGACGGAATCTCGATGGCCAGCCGAGGTTACCTCGCGGATTGCGCTCGCGCTAATGAATCCGACATTTGACAAAATGGGATTCGTGTATCTCCGGAAATTCATCCTTGACAAAGTCGGGGGTGGTGCGTCTCATGGCTTTGCCGCCCGCGGATCCGCTCACCGGTGTTGCTGTGCCGCACCGCCACACAGCAACACCTCCGCGGAACAGCGTTGCGCCGCCAGGCGTCACGGCTCGTTCAGGAGCCACTTCTGCCTGTCAACGGCGGCGTTGCAGCCCCGCAACCGAAGGGGCGCATCGAGCCCCGCGTACTCGGCACAGGTGCGGTACTTGGTGTTCCCCAGTTGAGGCGAATCGCCGCCACCGCGCCGCGTCCACTTCTGCCCCGGGGCGTTGTTGTCACATTTAAGCCCCTTGATCTTGCCCTCGTCCACCGCGGTGGCGCACTTGTTAGTGCCAGCGTTCCGCAAGGTGTCGTGGTCGGAGTCGTACACCATTGCTGGCGGGGTGATCCGGCGTCCTCGGTGGTGCGGACCAAGTCCGTTACCTGGGGGCCTGCGTCCACACGGCCCCGGCCGCGAACTCGCTTTCGATCACCCAGGTCGTCTCGTCGGCGATCGCACGGATGTTCGAGCAGCTCAGGCTGCCAGGCCGCCCGCCCGATCAGGGGCAGGCCGACCACTAGTTGTGTTCGCGCGCCGCACCGGGCAGCCGCGTTTCGGTACGGTGGAAATCGTGATCGACTTCGAGAAGGCTTCCGTGTTCAAGCTCTCGCCGTGTCGCCCCGAGGACATCGCCGGATCCGTCGCGCCGATCATCATCCCGGGTGAACAGCTCGTCGCCGCGTTCAAGACCGTGCGGGACTACGTGGTGTTCACCAACAAGCGGCTCATCGCGGTGAACGTGCAGGGCATGCTGGGCAAGAAGAAGGACTTCACCTCGCTGCCCTACAACAAGGTCCAGGCGTTCTCCATCGAGACCGCGGGCACCTTCGACCTGGACGCCGAACTGGAACTGTGGTTCAGCGGACTCGGCAAGGTGCGGCTGGAGTTCCGCGGCGACTCCGATGTGCGCAAGATCGGCCAGCTGATCGCGCAGCACACCCTCTAACCGAGCCGGGCCGCCCTGGCCAGCAGATAACGCTGTTCGGGCAGGCTGTTCGTGCGGCGGGCGGCCAGGTGATACGCCTGTGCCGCCGCCGCGGGCTCCTCGTTCAGCTCCAGCAGATGCGCGCGCACCGCGTCCAGGCGGTGGTTGGCCCGCATCCGCTCGTCGGCGGCCAGCTCGTCCAGCAGGTCCAGGCCCGCCTTGGGGCCCTCGACCATGGCCAGCGCGATCGCCCGGTTCAGCGTGACCACCGGGTTCGGCGCGATCCGGTCCAGGATCCGGTACAGCACCAGGATCTGCGGCCAGTCGGTGTCCGCGGCACCCTCGGCCTCGGCGTGGGTGGCCGCGATGGTGGCCTGGATCAGGTACGGGCCCAGCTCGCCTGTGTGCAGGGTCTGCCGGACCAGGTCGACGCCCTCGGTGAGCGCGGCCCGGTCCCAGCGGGTGCGGTCCTGTTCGGTGAGCGGGACGAGCGCGCCGTCCGGGCCGGTGCGGGTCTCCCGGCGGGCGTCGGTGAGCAGCATCAGCGCGAGCAGTGCGGTGACCTCGCTGTCGGCCGGGGCCAGCCGGTGCACCAGGCGGGTCAGCCGGATCGCCTCCCCTGCCAGTTCGGCCCGCTGCAACTGCTCGCCGCTGGAGGCCGTGTAGCCCTCGTTGAAGATCAGGTACAGCACCTGCAGCACCACCTGGAGCCGCTCGTCCCGTTCCTGGGCCTGCGGCGGGCCGAAGGTGGATCCGGCGGCCTTGATCTTCGCTTTGGCCCGGCTGATCCGCTGCGCCATGGTCGCCTCCGGCACCAGGAAGGCGCTGGCGATCTGCGCGGTGGTGAGGCCGCCGACCGCGCGCAGGGTCAGCGCGAGCTGGGACGGCGGGCTCAGCTCCGGGTGGCAGCACAGGAACAGCAGGGTCAGCGAATCGTCCCGCGCGGGCGGCAGGTCCGGGGCCGCCTCCTCCGGATCCAGGGCGAAGGCCTGTTCCCGGCGGCGGCGGGCCGACTCACTGCGCCAGGCGTCGGTGAGCCGCCGGGTGGCCACGGTCAGCAGCCAGCCGCGCGGCTGCTCCGGCAGCCCGCTCCGCCACTGCTGACTGGCCTCCAGCAACGCTTCCTGCACGGCGTCCTCGCAGGCGTCGAACTGCCCGTGACGCCGGACGAGCACGCCGAGGACCTGCGGCGCGAGTTCGCGGATCAGGTCCTCGACGGCCGAGCCGCTCACATCTCCAACTCCATGCCCCCGGAGAACATCACCGTGCGGACCTCCACGCCCAGCCCCTCGATCCGCGTGTCCGGGATCAGCTTCGCCAGCTCCAGGGCGCGCTCCCGGTTCTCGCATTCGACCAGGTAGAAGCCGCCCATGAACTCCTTGGCCTCCAGGAACGGCCCGTCGGTGACCACCTGCTGACCGTCCTTGGCCCGCACCACCGCGCTGGCGGCCGGTTCGGCCAGGGCCTGGGTCAGGATCAGCTCACCCGATGCCTGGATGGTGCGGATGAACTCGCCATGGCCTGCCCCGATCGCGGTGCGTTCCTCCTCGGTCAGCGCGTCCAGGATCGCCGGGTTGACGTTCATGATCAGCAAGAACTTCACGGCCTGCTCCTCGATGTCCGCGGCGCCTCGTCGGCACCGTACACACCCTGGTCGGAACGGGCAGGACGGTCTCGACACGCCCCCGAAACCAAGTCACTCTTTTTTTCAGCGTAGGATCGGACTAACGTTGTGTATACCGTATGCACGATGGGAGACGGGCATGCCGATAGACACGAGCGAGCCTTCGATGGCCGACCGGGTGCGCTCAGTGGTGGACCGGCATCGCGGTGATCGCGGCGCGCTGCTGCCGATCCTGCACAGCCTGCAGGCCGAGTTCGGGTACGTGGATCAGGCGATGATCCCGGTGCTGGCCGCCGAACTGAACCTGTCCAGGGCCGAGGTGCACGGGGTGGTGACCTTCTACCACGACTTCCGCGCCGAACCGGCCGGTCGCACCGTGCTGAAACTGTGCCGGGCCGAGGCCTGCCAGTCCGTCGGCGCGGAGGACCTGGTCGCGCACGCCGAGGCCAGGCTGGGCAGCAAGATCGGCTCCACCACCGCGGACGGCCAGGTGACCCTGGAGCAGGTGTTCTGCCTCGGCAACTGCGCGCTGGGGCCCGCGGGTCAGGTCAATGGCCGCTTGTACGGACGACTGGACGCGGCGAGACTCGATGGCATCCTCGATGCGGAGGCGGAACGCGCATGACGACCACTATCTATGTGCCCCGTGACTCCGCCGCCTGTTCGGTGGGCGCGGACGCGGTGGCGAGCGCGATCGCCCGGGAGGCGGCGGCCGCCGGGGCGGATGTGCACGTGGTGCGCAACGGATCCCGCGGCATGCTGTGGCTGGAACCCCTGGTCGAGGTCAGCACCGAGGCGGGCCGGATCGGCTACGGGCCGGTGTCCGCCAGCGAGATCCCCGCGCTGATCGAGGCTGGCCTGTTCGCCGGTGGCGCGCACCAGAAACGCCTCGGTCTGGTCGAGGAACTGCCCTGGATGGCCGATCAGCAGCGGCTCTGCTTCGCCAGGGTCGGTGTCACCGACCCGGTTTCCGCCGATGACTACCTGGCACACGGCGGCATGGCCGGACTGCGCCGGGCGCTGACCATGGATCCGGCCGAGGTGGTCAAGGAGGTCACCGACTCCGGCCTGCGCGGCCGCGGCGGCGCGGGCTTCCCGGCAGGCATCAAGTGGAACACCGTGCTCAAGACCGACGGCGAGCTGAAGTTCGTGTGCTGCAACGCCGATGAGGGCGACTCCGGCACCTTCGCCGACCGGATGCTGATCGAGGGCGACCCGTTCTGCCTGATCGAGGGCATGGCCATCGCGGCGTACGCCACCGGGGCCACCGAGGGCTATGTGTACCTGCGTTCGGAGTACCCGGACGCGGTGGCCACCCTGCGCCAGGCCATCGAGGTGGCCTACGCCCGCGGCTGGCTGGGCCAGGACTACCTCGGCTCCGGGCAGCGCTTCGACCTGTTCGTCCGGGTCGGCGCGGGCGCCTACATCTGCGGCGAAGAGACCTCGATGCTGGAGAGCCTGGAGGGCAAACGCGGGATGGTGCGGGCGAAACCGCCCATCCCGGCGATCACCGGCCTGTTCGGCAAACCGACCGTGGTGAACAACGTGCTCACCCTGGCCTCGGTGCCCAGCATCCTGGCCGAGGGCGCGGCGGCCTACGCGGCGCTGGGCGTGGGCCGCTCCCTGGGCACCCAGGTCTTCCAGCTGGCCGGGAACATCAAGCACGGCGGGGTGTTCGAGACCGCCTTCGGCATGTCCCTGGCCACCCTGGTCAACGACTACGGCGGCGGCACCCGGTCCGGGCGGCCGGTGCGCGCGGTCCAGGTCGGCGGGCCGCTCGGCACCTACCTGCCGGCGTCCACACTGGACATTCCGTTGGACTACGAGGCGTTCGCCGCGGCACAGGCGATGCTCGGGCACGGCGGCATCGTGGTCTTCGACGACACCGTGGACATGGCGGCCATGGCGCGCTTCGCCATGGAATTCTGCGCCGAGGAGTCCTGCGGCAAATGCACCCCGTGCCGGGTGGGCTCGGTACGCGGGGTGGAGACGATCGACCGCATCGTCGCCGGGGTCGAACCCGAGGCCAACCTCGTGCTGCTGGGCGATCTGTGCGAGCTGATGACCGACGGCTCGTTGTGCGCCATGGGCGGGTTGACGCCGAACCCGGTCCTGTCCGCACTGCGGCACTTCCCGGACGACTTCACCGCCCGTCACGAGGGGACGGCACCATGACCCTGTTCAAGGAACACGATCTCGGCACTCCGGCCAAGCCCGGCGAGGCCACCGTCACCATCGAGGTGGACGGCATGCCGGTGCGGGTGCCCGAAGGCACCTCGGTGATGCGCGCCGCGGCCGAGACCGGCATCGACATCCCCAAGCTGTGCGCCACCGACTCCGTGGAGGCCTTCGGTTCCTGCCGGCTGTGCCTGGTCGAGATCGACGGCCGCCGCGGCACCCCGGCCTCCTGCACCACCCCGGTCGCCGAGGGCATGAAGGTCAGCACCCAATCGCCGAAACTGGAGAAGCTGCGCCAGGGCGTGATGGAGCTGTACATCTCCGACCACCCCCTGGACTGCCTGACCTGTTCGGCCAACGGCGACTGCGAACTGCAGGACATGTCCGGGGTGGTCGGCCTGCGCCAGGTGCGTTACGGCTACGAGGGCGAGAACCACCTCGGGCTGCTCAAGGACGATTCCAACCCGTACTTCGACTTCACCCCGTCCAAGTGCATTGCCTGCTCCCGCTGTGTGCGGGCCTGCGGCGAGGTGCAGGGCACCTTCGCGCTGACCATCGAGGGCCGCGGCTTCGACTCCAAGGTCTCCGCCAGCGCGGGCGAGTTGTTCATGGACTCCGAATGCGTCTCCTGCGGCGCCTGCGTGCAGGCCTGCCCGACCGCGACGCTGCAGGAGAAGTCGGTCATCGAACTGGGCATGCCCACCCGCAGCGTGCTCACCACCTGCGCCTACTGCGGGGTCGGCTGCTCGTTCAAGGCCGAGCTGCGCGGCACCGAGCTGGTGCGGATGGTGCCGTACAAGGACGGCGGCGCGAACGAGGGCCACTCCTGCGTCAAGGGGCGCTTCGCCTTCGGCTACGCCACCCACCCGGACCGGCAAATGAATCCGATGGTGCGGGACAGCATCGACGAGCCCTGGCGGGTGGTCGACTGGGAGACCGCGATCACCACCGTGGCCGACCGGATGCGGGAGATCCAGGCCGTGCACGGGCCGGGCTCGATCGGCGGCATCACCTCCTCCCGGTGCACCAACGAGGAGGTCTACGCGGTCCAGAAGATGGTCCGGGCCGCCTTCGGCAACAACAACGTGGACACCTGCGCCCGGGTCTGCCACTCCCCCACCGGCTACGGGCTCAAGCAGACCTTCGGCACCAGCGCGGGCACCCAGGACTTCAAGTCGGTGGCGCAGGCCGATGTGATCGTGGTGATCGGGGCCAACCCGACCGACGGCCACCCGGTGTTCGCCTCCCGGATGAAGAAGCGGCTGCGCGAAGGCGCCAAACTGGTGGTGATCGACCCGCGCCGGATCGACCTGGTCCGCTCACCGCACATCGAGGCCCAGCACCACCTCCAGCTCAAGCCCGGCGCGAACGTGGCCGTGGTGAACGCGATGGCGCACGTGATCGTCACCGAGGGCCTGGTCGATCAGTCCTTTGTGGACGAACGCTGCGAGGGCTTCGACGAATGGGCGAGTTTCATCCAGCGCCCGGAGAACAGCCCCGAGGCAGCCGAGGCGGTCAGCGGGGTCCCGGCGGCCGATCTGCGCGCGGCGGCCCGGTTGTACGCCACCGGCGGCAACGCGGCGATCTACTACGGCCTCGGCGTCACCGAGCACAGCCAGGGCTCCACCATGGTGATGGGCATGGCGAACCTGGCCATGGCCACCGGCAACATCGGCCGCGACGGCGTGGGCGTGAACCCGTTGCGCGGGCAGAACAACGTGCAGGGCTCCTGCGATATGGGCTCCTTCCCGCACGAACTGCCCGGCTACCGGCACGTCTCCGACGACGCCGTGCGCGAGGTGTTCGAAACCCTGTGGCAGCGGCCGATCCTGGCCGAACCGGGCCTGCGCATCCCCAACATGTTCGACGCCGCCATCGACGGCACCTTCCGCGCGCTGTTCGTGCACGGCGAGGACATCGCCCAGTCCGACCCCAACACCAACCACGTCTTCAGCGCGTTGCGGGCGATGGACCTGGTAGTGGTGCAGGACCTGTTCCTCAACGAGACCGCCAAATTCGCGCACGTGTTCCTGCCCGGCACCTCCTTCCTGGAGAAGGACGGCACGTTCACCAACGCCGAACGGCGGATCAACCGGGTCCGCCCGGTGATGGCGCCCAAGACCGGCAAGCACGAATGGCAGATCGTCGCCGAGATCGCCCAGGCCATGGGCTATCCGATGTCCTGGAACAACACCAGCGAGATCATGGACGAGATCGCCTCGGTCACGCCCACCTTCGCCGGGGTCTCCTTCGAGCGGCTGGACAAGCTGGGCAGCATCCAGTGGCCCTGCAACGACAACGCGCCCGAGGGCACGCCGATCATGCACGTGGACGGGTTCGTCCGCGGCAAGGGCCACTTCGTGCCGACCACGTTCGTGCCCACCGAGGAACGCAGCACCCGCAAGTTCCCGCTGATCCTCACCACCGGCCGGATCCTGAGCCAGTACAACGTGGGCGCGCAGACCCGGCGCACCAAGAACGTGGCCTGGCACCCGGAGGACCTCCTGGAGATCCACCCGCACGACGCCGAGGTGCGCGGCATCTCCGACGGCGACCTGGTGTCGCTGTCCAGCCGGGTCGGCGAGACACAGCTGCATGCGGTGCTGTCCGACCGGATGCCGGTCGGCGTCGTCTACACCACCTTCCACCACCCGGTCACCGGGGCGAACGTGGTCACCACGGAGAACTCCGACTGGGCCACCAACTGCCCCGAGTACAAGGTCACCGCGGTCCAGGTCGGACTGCGCCGCACGGTTGCCCCGTCCCAGGCCGCGGAACCGGCCGAAGCGCTGGTGGAGTAACGCATGTCGACCACGTCCCAGTCACCCCAGGTGCGGCTGATCAACGAGATCGCGCTGCAGTTCGAGGGCCAGCCGGTCAGCCGGGCCGCGACCGCGATCGCCGAGCACATCCGCGCCTTCTGGGACCCGCGCATGCGCGCGGACCTCAACCAGCAGCTCGTGGACAACCCCGGGGCGCTGTCCCCGCTGGCGTTGTCGGCGGCCAAGCTGTTGCGCCACTGAACCATCGTGCCCGTCCGGTTCGCCGGGCGGGCGCGGTGGGTTAGGCTGGCCGCGTGACCTGTCCTGTGTTCGCCGCCGTCGTTCGCTGACGCCGCTCCGTCCCCGGAGCCCTCAGCCGAACCAGCGGAACAGGACCATGGACACGGGTTTCTTCAGCGACGGCCGGAACTGGCTGTCCACGCGGGATCAACCGCGACCACAGAATATTCGCCAGGTAGACAATCGGATCTCCGCCGCCGAGGCCCTGCGGCTGTGCCGGGACGGGATTTCCCCGCACCGGCAAGGTGACTGGCCAGGACTGCGGCAACTGCTGCGCGCGATGGACCGGCGGATGCCCTGGCGCGGCGGGGATTTCGCCCGCTGGCGGCAACACCAGGCCTGGCGCTCGGCGGTGCTCGGGCGAGTGCTGGTGACCCTGGACGACGGGCTGGCGCCGACGGTCCGGGAGGCGTGCGCGCAGGTGTACGGCGAGATCACCGGGCCCGCGGTGGTGTCGGCACGCGAACTGCTCGGCGTGCTCGGGGCGTACGAGTGGCGACGGCGGGGGATCTTCGTACCTGGGTTGGGCGCGCGTATCCACCCGCACTACGGGGTGTTCCCGCCGACGCGGCATGAGTACGTGGACCTGGTGGCCGAGGCGGAGCCGCCGGGCGGGCTGGCCTTCGACGTGGGGACCGGGACCGGGGTGCTGGCGGCGGTGCTCGCGCGGCGGGGACTGCGGGTGCTGGCCACGGATATCGACCCGCGGGCGGTGGCCTGCGCGCGGGACAACGTGGCTCGGCTCGGGCTGGACGAGCAGGTCGAGGTGACGCAGGCGGATCTGTTCCCGGCCGGGCGGGCGGACCTGGTCGTGTGCAACCCACCCTGGCTGCCGGGGCGGGTGCGCGGCGGCCTGGATCGGGGCGTGTTCGATCCGGGCGGGCGGATGCTGGGGGCGTTCCTGGACCGGCTGGCCCGGCACCTGACCCCGGGCGGCCAGGGCTGGCTGGTGCTGTCGGACCTGGCGGAAACGCTGCGGTTGCGGGAGCCCGGAGCCCTGGCGGCGGCGATCTCGGCCAGCGGGCTCCGGGTACTGGGAAGCAGTTCCACCCGGCCCCGGCACCCGCGAGCAACGCGGGCCGGGACGCGGACCGCGGCCGGGGCGGACCCCCTGCGTGCAGCCCGCCCCGGAGCTGCGGCTGATCCCCTGCGTGCCGCCCGCGCGACCGAGGTGATCACCTTGTGGCGGCTGGGCGCGCGCTAACCCCAGCCCGCCCACTTGGCCCAACTAGGCGTACCGGTTGGGCCAAGCGGGCGTACCAGTTGGGCAAACTCGGCGTCAGCGGGCGCAGTGGTAGCTGGTGGCCTGCTTGGGGTCGTTCTTGCCGTCGTAGTGGGAGATCTGGGGGTAGCGGCACAGGTTGCGGGTGATCTGGGCGCCGGTGGCGTCCTTGGTCTCGGCGGGCAGGGTGTCGGGGGCCTTGCCCTGTTCGACCCACTTGACCAGGGCACCCAGGGGGTCCACCGGGGCCGGGCCCGCGCCGCCGCCGCAGTGGTCGACGCCAGGGGCCAGGAAGACCCGGTAGAACTCGTCGACCTTGGCCGCGCCGCCCATCCGGCGTTCCACCCGGTCGCGGTAGTCGGTGGTGCCCTGGGCGAAGATGATCGGGTCGGTCCAGCCGTGCCAGGTGATCATCTTGCCGCCGGCCCGGCGGAAGCCGGACAGGTCCGGGTTGTCACTGCCGATGAAGCGGTCCAGCTTGGCCGGGGACTTGGCCGCGATCCGGTTGAAGTCGCGGTAGGACACCGAGTCCAGGGTGAACTTGGGGTTCTCCTCGACGAAGTAGCGCACCCAGTTGTCCGCGATCGGGTTCGGCACGCCGACCAGCTTGCCGTCCGGGCCGGGCTGGGTGTCGGCCACCACGTTGAACGGGGCGCTCTTGGGCAGCGCGGACCAGGACGGGTGCCCGGCCCAGATCTTGCGCACCACCTCGGCGACAGCCCGGCTGATGGTGATCTCCTTGCCCTCGCACAGGATCTTCTGCCCGATCAGCGAAGCCGGATCGTACTTACAGCGCAACGGCTGCTCCAGCACGCCGTCGGCCACGCCGTCCAGGGTGTCGCAGGCCTTGATCGCGGCCTGCTGGAACGCCTCGAACTCGCAGTTGCTCGGCAGCACCTTCTCCTGCCGCATCACCACCTGTCCCCACAGGTCGGCGACCAGGAAGCGGGGCATGCTGATCGCGGGCGCCGCGGCCAGGACGCCGTCGTAGTCACCGGGGTAGCGCTGCGCGTTCATCAGCCCCTGGCGGCCGCCGGTGGAGCAGCCGTTCCAGTAGGCGTAGCCGGCCGGGCGGCCGTAGTGCGCGGCGGTGACCGCCTTGCCGACCAGGGCCAGGTCGTGCAGCGAGCGGGAGGAGAAGTTGGTCAGCAGCTCCTCGTTGACCTTGCCATCCGGGCCGAGCGCCCAGGAGGCCGGGTCCAGGCCGTCCGCGCCGACGCCACCGTCGGTGGTGGCCGCGGCGTAGCCGTCCCGCAGCGCCATGGCCAGCCCGAACTCGAAGTTGCCCATCGAGTAGCCACCGCCGCCGACACCCTGGAAGCGGCCATTCCAGCCCGCGCGCGGCAGCCAGGCCGCCACGAGCACCGTGTCGTTCACCCCGGGATGGGTGAGCGTCACCTTGATCTCGCACAGCGCCGGATAGGCGATCGGCGGGAACCACGGACTTTCGATCACCCCGGCCGGTTTGGCCTGGGCGGTCACCGACAGCACTCGGGCGCCAGGCACGTGCGGGGCAGCGGGTGGGACGCACTCCGCCGAGGTGGCGGCGGGCGCGGCGGAGACGGGGACGGTGGGCAGGAGTAGCGCGACGGAAGCGAGTAGCGGCACGGCGAGCAGCCGGAGTCCGCGACGGACTGGACGGGTGGACATGGGCCGAACCTAGCGGCAGGCCCCGACAATCACGACCGAGTTCGGGCCGGAGCCGCCGGACGGCCCGCAGGGCGCCGTCCGGCGGCTCCGCTCAATCAGGATCCGCAGTGGCCGCAAGCACCGGCCACGACGGTCACCGGCTCAGCCGGCGATGCGGACACAGTGGTGACCAGACCGGCCGCCAACGCACCCGACAACGCCAGCGAAACTAGTAGCACGCGCTTCATGAAAATCACTCTCCGAAACATGAATCCGTTATTTACCGCAGGGTCCGCAATTCAGCAGGCGCCGCACTCCGCCAGCACCGTCGCCCCACAGCCGCCAGCGCAGCCATCAGACGTCGAGCCACCGTCCACACTCATGCTCACCTGCGCACTCAGCGCCGAGGCAAGCCCAGTGCCGAGCCCACCCAGCGCGGCAAGAGCGACGACGGCCATCATCAGTCGTTTCATGAATCAGCCCCTGATCAATCAGGGAACGCCCGCCCTCGCAAGCGTTCCATCCTGACGTGACGGACGCTGAACCTAAACCACGAAACACGGAAAGAAAAGGGTTCCGGCAAACCGGTAGGGATGTTTACCGGACGTCAGCCAAGTTGAACAGTTAACTAGTCGCGTCAGGTTTCCATCCAGGTTTCGCCAATCCCGGCCGCGCAGGATTCTCCCGTCGCACCCACGTCGCGCGAACCGATCGGTCGAAACCATGTCGCACACCCTGCACGCACCACCCGCGCAATCCGACACCCTGGTCAGCCGTTGCCAGAACCGCGAGGAGGACGCCTGGACCGAACTGGTTCAGCGCTACGGCCCGCTGGTCCGCATGATCGCCTCCTCCTTCGGGCTGCGCCGGGCCGATGTGGAGGACATCGCGCAGCAGACCTGGATCCGGGTCTACGAGGGCATCCGTTCGGTGCGTGAGCCGGACCGGGTGCGCGCCTGGATCGTCACGGTGACCCGGCGGGAGGCGTTGCGGCACCTCAACCGGCGGACCAACGGCGAGCTGCCGATCGGCGACCAGCAGTACTTCGACGTGGCCGACGAGCAGGCCAGCCCGGAGCGGCACGTGCTGCTGGGGGCGGAGCTGGACGCGGCGCTGGCGGTGGTGGCGAAGCTGCCGGAGGCCCAGCGCAGGCTGCTGATCCTGCTCTTCGGCGCGCAGGCGGTCAGCTACGACGAGATCAGCGCCCGGCTGGGCATCCCGCGTGGGTCGATCGGGCCGACCAGGGCGCGGCTGCTCAGGCAGCTCCAGTACGCCCTCGACGGCTGGCGGTCATGAGTTCCGGCGCGGGCAAGTCGAGTTCCCGGTAGGTTTCCTCGGCCCGTCGCCGGTGTTCGGCGGCGGTGTCCGGGATCTCGTGCACCGCGCCGAGCCCGTGGTGGGCGTGCGCCAGTTCGTGCCGGTTGCGGGCCTCGCCGCTGCGGTGCAGGGCCTGCTCGAACCAGATCCGCGCGTTGGGCGCGTCGCCGAGCAGCCAGTGCAGGTCGCCGAGGTGGTTGAGGGTCATGCACTCGCTGAACAGATTGCCGGTGTCGCGCTGCAATTCCAGACCCTGCAACAGGTTCTGCGCGGCCTCGGGCAGCTGGCCGGTCCACAGCAGCACCTCGCCGAGGTAGCCGAGCGCGGCGCCTTCCCCGGAGGGACAGCCGATCTCCCGGTACACGCCGAGCGCCTGCTCCAGGAGTTCGGTGGCCTCGCCGGGCTGGCCGACCCGGAGCAGGGCCTGGCCGAGGTTGCTCAGCGCGTTGGCCTGGTGCCGCCGGTACCCGGTTTCCCGGTGCACGGCCAGTGCCCGGCGCAGATGGTCCAGGGCCTCGGGGTAGCGGCCGACGCGCAGGTAGGTGTGCCCGAGGTTGTTCAGCGCGCCGCCGATGCCGAGGCGGGATCCGGTGGCGCGGTTGACATCCAGCGCGGCGGAGAAGTGTTCGATGGCCTGTGGGTAGCGGCTGGTGCGCAGGAACAGGTAGCCGAGGTTGATCAGCGAGATGCCCTCGCCGACCCGGTAGCCGCCGCGCCGGTAGAGCCGCAGCGCGGATTCCAGGCGCCGTTCGGCCTTGTCGTAGCGGCTGGTGTGCAGGAAGACGTTGGCCAGGTCGTTCTCGGCCTCGCCCTGGCCGATCAGGTCCTCGATCTCGCGGTAGATCTCCAGGGCCTGGGTGAGGCTGGCGATGGCCTCCGGGTAGCGGCCGGTGGGTTCGTAGATGCCGCCGAAGCGGCGCAGCGCGGTGGCCTCGCCGCGGCGGAAACCGGCCGCGCGGAATAGGTCCAGGGCCTGTTTGAGGTTGTCCACGGCCTCCCGGTAGCGGCCCAGCCGCAGGCAGGCCGACGCCAGGCCGAGTCTGCTGCACGCTTGGGCGTGCCGGTCGCCGAGTTCGCGGCTGGCCTCGACCGCGCCGTGCATCAGGCGCAGCGGGGAGTGCCCGCGCATGTCGAAGTAGGCGTCCAGGGTGTGCGGCAGCTGCCAGGCCGGCTCGTGCCAGCCGTCCTCCTGGGCCTGGGTGGCGGCCGCGGCCAGGTTGGGGTATTCGGCGTCCTGCCAGGCCAATGCCTGTTCCGGGGTGCTCAGCCAGGCCCGGGGCGCCGGCGCCTCGGGCAGCCAGACCAGGTTGGGGTCCAGCAGGATCGCGGCCGCGCCGCTGGTGGCGACGTAGTGCTCGAACATCCGGTGCAGCGCGGCGCGGCGGCCCGGTTCGGCTTCCTCGTCGTGCGCGGCGCGGCGGGCGTAGTGCCGGAGCAGGTCGTGGAACTGGTAGCGGCCAGGGGTGGGTTGCTGGATCAGGTGCACGTCGACGAGTTCCTCCAGGAGGTCCTCGGTCTCGGCCACCGGCAGCTCGGCCAGGGCTGCGGCCACGTGCACGTCGAAGTCGGGGCCGGGAATGAGGCCCAGCAACCGGAACAGCCGGGCCTGGGCGGGGGCGAGTTGCCGGTAGGACAGGGTGAACGCGGTGCCCACGCACCGGTCCCCGGCAGCGAGTTCGGTCAGCCTGCGGCGCTGGTCGCGCAGCCGGGTGGCCAGGTGCGCGGCGGTCCAGGCCGGGCGGGCGCGCAGCCGGGCCGCGGCGATGCGCAACGCGAGGGGCTGGCGGCCGCAGAGTTCGACCACCTCGGCCACAGCGGTGTGCTCGGTGGTGGCGGGCGGGTGGTCCACGGTGCGGGTGAACAGGTCGGCGGCGGCGGTGTGCGGCAGCACGTCCAGGGACAGCGTTTGCGCGGTGTCCAGGTCGGTGAGCCGCCGTCTGCTGGTGACCAGGGTGAGACAGCCCGCGGTGCCAGGCAGCAGTGGTCGGACCTGGGCGGCGCTGGCGGCGTTGTCCAGCACCAGCAGCGCGCGTTTGTCGGCGAGTTCGGCCCGCCACAGCGCGGAGCGGGCGTCCAGGCGTTCCGGGATCTTCTCCCCGGCCACGCCGATGGCGCGCAGCAGGGTGTCCAGCGCGGCGGCCGGATCGGTGGGTTCGTGCCCGGCGGTGTGCGCGTGCAGGTCGATGAACAGCGAGCCGTCCGGGAAGTGCGCGGCGAGCTGGTGCGCGGCGTGCACGGCCAGGGTGGTCTTGCCGACCCCGGCCATCCCGTCGATGGCGGTGATCACCAGCGCGGTGCCGCCGGGCCGGTCGGTGTCGGGCAGGGTGGCCAGCAGGCGGCGCATCTCCTCCTGACGGCCGGTGAAATCGACGATGTCGGCCTGGAGGTCGTTGCGGCGGGTGCTGGTGCGTGGCCGTTCGGCCGGGCGGGCGGCGCAGTCGGCCTCGCCGTGCAGGATCCGCTCGTACAGCTCGCCGATCTCCGGGCCGGGGCTGACCCCGAGTTCCTCGGCCAGGGCGGTGCGCAGGTCCTGGTGCACCCGCAGCGCCTCGGCCGGGCGGCCGGACTGGCAGAGCGCGCGCATGAGCAGGGCGTGCAGCCGCTCGCGCAGCGGGTTGGCCGCCACCAGCGCGCTCAGCTCGGCGACCAGGTCGCCGCCGCAGTCCGCGCCGCGGGCCAGCACGCAGTCGGCGAGTTCCTCCTGGGTGGCCAGCCGGTACTCGGTCAGCCGGGCGATCTCCGCGTCCAGGATCGGGGTGGCCGCCACCCCGGCGAACGGGTTGCCCCGCCACAGCGCGAGCGCCTCCCGGTAGCGGCGGGCGCAGGTCTCCGGATCGCCGAGGCGGCGGGCCACCCTGGCCTGTTCGACCAGGGCCTCGAACCGGTGCAGGTCCAGCTCACCGGGCTGCAGACTCAGCTGGTAGCCCGGTGAGCGGCGTAGTAGCCAGGCGGGACCGCCCTTGCGTTGCCCCAGCGCGCAGCGCAGCCGGGAGATGTAGGCGTAGATCTCCGCCTTGGTGTCCACCGTGGTGCCGTGCGGCCACAGCTCCTCGGCGATCCGGTCGATGCTGACGATGGCGCCCGCGTTGGCGAGCAGGATGCCGAGCACGGTCCGCGCCCTCGGCGTCCCCAGCGGCAGCGCCTGCCCGTCGAGCACGGCTTCCAGCGGCCCCAGTACCCGAAACTCCACTGCCCGTCCCCACACACTTCACCAGCGGCTATGTCCTCCCTGTCGCGGAGGCTCAGTGAATGGTTACTCCGAAAGTGCGAAACACCGAATTACCCCAGACATCATTGCTGGAATGACTCGTTCAGGAATTCGTGATTCACTGGACCGGTCAAGCGGACATTCCGGACCGGATGTGACGCCGCCGTCACCCGGCCAGTGCCGGCTCGGGCACGTGCAGCAGCATCCGCATCCGGGCGGTGAAGGCGGCCTCCGATTTGCCGTCGATCTCCCCGGTGACGCCGAGCTGCAGATCGGTGAACCCGAGTGGGCGTTCGGTGGCCACCAGCAGCTCGAACACCGCGCGCACCCGGGCGCCGACCGGCACCGGCTGGTGGAACCGCAGCCGGTCCATGCCCTTGTTGATCACCAGGTCGACGCCGTCGACGTGGATGGTCTCCATGAGCTGGGCGGGCAGCAGGGACACGGTGAGGAAGCCGTGTGCGATGGGTCCGCCGAACATGCCCTCGCTGGCCCGTTCGGCATGCAGGTGGATCCACTGCCGGTCCTCGGTGACCTCGGCGAAGTCGGCGATGCGTTGCGCGGACACGGTATGCCAGGCGCTCGCGCCGAGCCGCTGGCCGACCGCCTCGCGCAGTTCGGTGGCACTGCTGAAGATGCGCATCCGGCTCAGCTCCTCTCGGGGGCGGCGCCGACCGCGTGCGCCCCGCCGTCGACGTGCAGGATTTCCCCGGTGACCGCGGGCATCCAGGCCGAGAGCAGCGCGCAGACGACCCTGGCCACCGGTTCGGTGTCGGTGTGGTCCCAGCCCAGCGGGGCCCGGTTGGACCACACCTGGTCGAGTTGGTCGAACCCGCCGATGCCCCGGGCGGCGAGTGTCCGAAGTGGACCGCAGGCGACCAGGTTGACCCGGGTTCCCTGTTGTCCCAACGCCTGGGCGAGGTAGCGGCAGCAGCTTTCCAGGCCTGCCTTGGCCACGCCCATCCAGTCGTAGCCGGGCCAGGCCAGGCTGGCGTCGAAGTCCAGGCCGACCAGGGATCCGTGTTCGGCTTTGGCCAGCAGCGGGCCGAAGACCCGGCCGAAGGCGGCGAAGGAGTAGGTGGAGATGTGCAGTGCGGTGGCCACCTCGGCCCAGTCCGCGGTGAGGAAGCCGCCGCCGAGCGCGCTGGGCGGGGCGAAGGCGACCGAGTGCAGCACGCCGTCCAGGCGGCCCCAGCGCTGGTCGAGGGCGTCGGCCACCGCGTCGAGGTGCTCGGGTTTGGTGACGTCGAGTTCCAGCACATCGCAGGGGACCGGGAGTTTCGCGGCCATCGCGGCGGTGATGCCGAAGCCGCGGCCGAAGCCGGTGAGCACCACCTCAGCCCCGTGTTCCTGGGCCAGTTTCGCCACCCCGTAGGCGATGGAGCTTTCGGTGAGCACGCCGGTGACGAGGATCTTCTTGCCGGAGAGCAGTTTCTCAGTCACGCGTCACCACGATCACGCCGTTGGCGCCGCCGAACCCGAAGGAGTTGCTGACCGCGGCCCGCAGGTCCAGTTGCCGGGGCACCTTGTGCACGATGTCCAGTTCGATCCGCGGGTCCTGCCGGTCGAGGTTGGCGGTGGGCGGGATGATGCCGTCGCGCACGGACAGCACCGTGCACACCGCCTCGATCGCACCGGCCGCGCCGAGGGCGTGGCCGAGGGTGCCCTTGACCGAGGTGACCGGGGTCTGGTCGCCGTAGAGCCGGTTGATCAGCCCGCCCTCGATGACGTCGTTCATCGGGGTGGAGGTGCCGTGCGCGTTGACGTGGCCGATATCGCCGGGGGTGAGTCCGGCCTCGGCGAGCGCGGCCAGGGTGGCCCGTTCCACGCCGTCGCCGTGCGGGTGCGGGGCGGTGATGTGGTGCGCGTCGGAGGATCCGCCGTACCCGGCCAGCCGGGCGTGCACTCGCGCCCCGCGGGCCTGGGCGTCCTCGGCGCGTTCGAGGACCAGGATGCCCGCGCCCTCGGCGGCGACGAAGCCGTCCCGGTCGGCGTCGAAGGGCCGGGAGGCGGTGCCCGGGTCCTCGCTGCGGGTGGACAGCGCGCCGAGTTGCCCGAACCCGGCCATGATCAGCGGGGACAACGCGGATTCGGCACCGCCGGCGATGACCACGTCGCAGATGCCGGACCGCAGCCAGTCCCTGGCCACGCCGAGCGCGGTGGCCCCGGAGGCGCAGGCGGTGGCGGGGGCGAGGTTGGGGCCGCGGGCGCCCAGGTCCAGGGTGAGCCAGGCGGTGGGTGAGCCGACCCCGGCCATCGGGATCAGCATCGGGGTGACCTGGGATTCCCCTTGCAGGCGCAGGATCTCGTACTGCTGCTCGAAGGTCATGGTGCCGCCGAGGGAGTTGCCGACCACCACGCCGACCCTGGCCCCGTTCCAGCTCGCCGGGTCCAGGCCGCTGTCCGCGATGGCCTCGCGGGCGGCGACCCTGGCCAGGTGCGCGCAGCGTTCCTGCCGCCACGCGGTGCGGCGGCCCAGCTGCGCGTCGGCGTCGAAATCGGGCACCCGGCAGCTGAAATCGCTGACCTGTCCTGCCAGGTTGGGGTCCGGGCTGGCGGTGGACTCGCCGCGCAGGATGCGCGCCCAGCTCGCCTCGACACCGATCCCGGCGGAGGTGACCAGCCCGAGGCCGGTGACGGCGATGCCGCTCATCAGGCGGCCTCGCGCTTGGACTCGATCAGCTTGGCGATGGTGGCCAGGGTGTCCGAAGTGGACACTTCGTCGTCCTTGACCCTGACCCCGAACTCCTTCTCGGTCACCAATCCCAGTTCGACCAGGGCGAGTGAGTCCAGGTCGAGGTCGGCGAAGGTGGCCTCGGCCCGGACCTCCTCGGGCGGCACGCCGAAGCGGGTGGTGAGCAGGGCGGTGAGCTGGTCGAGCAGGGCGGTCATGGGTGATTCCTTTCACCAGGGTGTGCGGGCAGGTCGTGCAGTTGGGCGCCGGCGCCGAAGAGTCCACTCAGGACGGAGCGCATGACCCGGCGGAGCAGCCGTTCGGCCACCGGGTCCATGGCCTCGGCGAGGCTGTCGATGCCGAAGTCGAAGTCCACCTGGAAGTCCACCGCGCAGCCGGCGTCCAGCTCGGTGATCCGCCAGGCGCCGCGGAAGTGCTCGAAGTCGCCGTCGGTCTGGCCGAATTCGACGCTGGTGGTGGCCGGGTCGAGTTTTTCCCATTCCCGCCAGCGCAACCGGCCGCGGCGGAAGGTGACCTCCCAGGCGGAGTGCCGGGGGTCGCCGGGGAAGACCTCGACCGAGCGGACTTCCTCGGCGATGGCCGGGAACCGGCCGAAGTCGGTGAGCAGGGCGAAGGCCTGCGCCGGGGTGGCGCCGGGGACCTCGGCCAGCAGGTGCACGCGTCTCATGCCGCCACCGCCTTGGCCGCGGTGGCGAAGGCGCCGCGCAGGAAGTCCACTTCGGACTCCTCCAGGATGGCGGGCGGGGTGAGGCGCAGCACCTGGCCGGAGTTGAGGGAGTGGTTGGCGATGACCCCGGCGGCCATCAGTTCGGCGAGCAGGTCGGCGGCCAGGCCGGGTTCGCTGAACTCGACCCCGATGAGCAGTCCGGCGCCGCGTACCTCGCGCACCCGGGTGCCGAGGATGTCCTTGCAGATCAAGGAGAGTTCGCCGCGGATGCGTTCGCCGAGCTTGCGCGCGGCCTCGACCAGGCCGCCCTCCTGGATGGCGGTGAGCGCGCCGCAGACCGCGGCCATGCCCAGTGGGCTGGCGGAGAAGGTGGAGGTGTGCAGGTAGGGGTCGCGGTCGAAGGCGCGGAAGGCGGATTCGGTGGCCAGCACCGCCGAGACCGGCATGACGCCGCCGCCCAGGGCTTTGCCGACCACCAGCACGTCGGGCACGATCTGTTCGCGGTCCGCGCCCCACCAGTGGCCGAGCCGGCCGAGGCCGGTCTGCACCTCGTCCAGGATGAGGAAGGCGCCGAACTCCCGGCACAGCCGGTGCGCCTCGGTGAGATATCCGGCCGGCGGCAGGATGACGCCCGCCTCGCCCTGCACGGGTTCCAGGATCAGCGCGGCCCGGCCTTCGTGTGCGGCGAGTTCCTTGCGCAGGGCGGCCGGATCGCCGTAGGGCACGTGGCAGACCCCGGACAGCAGTGGCCGGAACGGGTCCTGGAACACGCCGCGGGCGGTGACGCTGAGCGCGCCGAGGGTTTTGCCGTGGTAGCCGTTGGTGGCCGAGATGAGGTGGGTGCGGCCATGTGTGCGGGCGAGTTTGATCGCGGTTTCCACCGCCTCCGCCCCGGAGCAGGCGAAGTGCACTTTGTCCATTGTGGATGGTGCGATCGCGGTGAGTGCGGCGGCGGCCTTGGCGGCGCTGGGTTCGAGCAGGAGTTTGGCGGAGACCGGCAGGGTGTGCAGCTGGGTGCGCACCGCGGCGACCACCCTGGGGTGCCGGGCGCCCATGAGCAGCACGCCGTAGCCGCCGCAGTTGAGCAGTTCCCGGCCGCGGCTGGTGCGGACCCAGGCCCCGGTGGCGGACTGTTCCAGCTCGCGGCCGAACAGTTCGCCCAGGGCGGCGCGGCCGCGGCTGAGGTGATTGCGGTAGGTGGCGGCGGTGCGCTCGAATTCGGCGTCGCGGTCGGTGGTGTCCAGGGTCATGCCGCGTCCCTGGCCGAGGTGAGGTGGCCGAGGATGGTGTCCAGGGTGCTGGCCCGGGAGGGCGGGTGGAAGGCGACCGCGTGCGCGGCGGCGACCAGGTAGGCCACCTCGCCTGCGGAGATGAAGGCCATGCCGCCCAGCAGTTCCGCGGCGAGGGAGGCGGTGCTGGTGACCAGGTGTTGCACGGTGTGCCGGGTGACCAGGGCCGCGCCCAGGGTGTCCACTCCGGTGTCGCCGGCGTCGATCCGCCGGGCCAGGCCCTCGGTGAGCAGGGCGGCGGACTGGTGCCGGATGAGCAGTGCGGCCCGGTCCGCGGCACTGCCCCGGCTCCGGTGCAGCACCCGGTGCACGAGTGCCCCGGCGAGTCCACTGTAGACGGAGCAGACGCTGAGCTGGAACCAGATCAGGCCGAGGATCTGGAGTTCCAGCATCCGTCCGGCCAGCTCTGGAGTGGTGCGGACGAGCTGGTCCTCGGCGAGGAAGACGTCGGTGAGCCGCACCTCGTGGCTTTCCGCCCCGGCCAGTGCGAAGGTGGACCAGAACGGGTGCACGGACAGACCGGTGGTCAAGGCGGGCATCAGGATCAGCCCGAAGTCGGACTGGCCGTCACCGGTGGGCACGGCCACGCTGGCGGAGAGCAGGTCCATCGACCGGGACAGGCTGCACGGCTTTTTGCCGCCGTTGACCAGGTAGCCGCCGTCCACGCGTTCGGCGCGCAGGGTGGGGCGCAGGATGTCCTGGTCGGTGTTGCCTTCGGCGAACCCGGAGGCCAGCAGCAGCCGGTCGGCCGCGATCCGGTGCAGCAGCGTGGGATCGAGGCTGACCTGATCGCCGATGGCGGCGGTCATCGAGTACAGGGTGCCGACGGAGAAGTGGTGCATCATGGTGGCCACCGCCATGGACGGGGCCAGCGCGCCCAGGGCCCGCATGACGTGCATGGCCTGCACCGCGGTGCCGCCGCTGCCGCCGTATTCGGTGGGTACCACGAGGTTGGAGCCGTTGCAGGCGCGGAAGAGCTGGATGGCCTTGCCGTCGTCGGCCTCCCGTTCGGCCAGGCTGAGCCCGGCCAGTTCCGCGCGCAGGCCGGGGGCGAGTTCGTCGCAGACGTCCCGGTCGGCGGCCATGAACTGTAGATCCATTCACGCTCCTGGTTGGGTGATGCGGGTGTACGCCTCGAACACCGCGGCACTGGGCCGCACGTTCTCCGCGACGGACACGCCCTGCAGGTGGGTGGTGCGCAGCACCAGGTAGTTGGCCTCGCCGAAGGCGCCGCCGGTGAGTCCGGTGCCGCCGTGGGTGGGCAGGTAGGGCAGGAACCCGATGTGCGAGTCGTTGACCTTGAGCAGCCCGCCGTTGCCGACCCTGGCCAGAAACTGCTCGATGACGGCTTTGTCCTTGGCCCACAACGAGTTGCGCAGGCCGTACCGGTTGCTGTCGACAAAGGTGAGGATCTGGTCCAGCAGGTCCTCGTCGGGCGCCGGTGCGGGCACGACCACGGGCAGCAGCGGGAAGAAGGTCTCCTCGCGCACCGCGGTCAGTTCCCTGGAGGTGTCCAGTCCGTCCACCCGCAGCACGGTGGGCGCGAGGAACGGCCCGGTCTCGGAGAGTTCGCCGTCGACCTCCAGGCGCCCGCCGCCGCAGATCAGTTGGGCGCCCCGGGCGAGGGCGTCCTCGACCACGGTGCCGAAACGTTCGGCCCGCAGTACCGGGGAGAGCAGCACATCGGGTTCGTCGGGGTAGCCGGGTCGCAGCGCGGTGACCGCGGTGTGCAGCTTGGCGATCAGCTCGTCCGCGATGTCGGGGTGCACCACGGCCTGGTTGGGCACCATGCAGATCTGCCCGGAACCGTAGAAGCATTCGGTGAGGGCTTCCACCGCCAGGTCCAGGTCGGCGTCTTTCCAGATGACCACACAGTCGTTGCCTGCCAGTTCCAGGATCGGTTTCTTCCCGGCCGCGATGCAGTCCCGTTCCAGTTCCAGGCCGCGTTCCACCCCGCCGGTGTAGAAGATGTCGTCCACCAGGGGATCGGCCAGCCAGCCCCGTAACGCGGGTCCGGGCCGTCCACAGAACACGTTGAGCACCCCGGGCGGGGCCCCGACATCGGCCAGCGCGGGCACCACGTACTCGCGCAGCACGTACATGACGCCGAACGGCGCACTGCGCGGCGCCCGCACCACCACGGTGTTGCCCGCCATCAACGCGGTCGCCCCGAACAACGCGCTGGTGGCAGGCGCGTTCTGCGGCGGGTTCACGCACACCACGCCATCGGGCCTGCGCCGCAACAACAATCGCCGATCCCCGTGCCGGAACTCCTGTTCGAGCTGCCCGGCCAGCCAGCCCACCGTCTCCTCGCTGGCCACCGACAACATCCCGGCCACCTGCCACTCGGCCAGCGGCCGCGGATTGCCCTCGGCGATGAGCACATCCACCAGTTCCTTGTGCCCCACCAGAATCCGCTCCCGCAACGCGAGCGCCAACTCCACCCTGGTGGCCAACGGCGTCGCGCCCCAGGCTGGTGCGGCCGCCGCCGCGGCGGCCACGGCGGCGGCCATGGTGTCCTCATCGGCGAGCGCGCACCGCCCGACCACCCGGTCCGCGACGGTGGCCGGGTCGAGCTGGCCCTGTTCGAGGCGCCGCTTGAGGGTGAGGCTGCCGAACAGGTCGGTGAGGATCGGCCGCGCGCCCACGGTGTAGACGTAGCGGTCGGAGTCAATCTCCTCTCCGGCCACATAGGACAGATAAGTGGGCACCGGAACCGCAGGCCTCATCGGATATCCCTCTCAGTGTTGGATTGGCGTGCTCCGCACGCGGGATTTTTCGCTCTGAGTCGCCTTGTCGTGTACCCGCCGCACGCGAAGCAAGCTTCGGATGCGTCGGGCACACGACAAGGCAACGCGAAAAATCGGTACCCCGCCGCTGGTTAACGGCCCGCCGTGTCGCTGCGCGCCACGCCTCTTTCGCAACAAGTGGTCGCTCGGTTGAACTGCTCACCACGCCTCGTCGCGAGCTGTGGGCGGAGGGTGTCACTCATACAGTGCCTCCGCGGAGCCGTCTGGATACCGCCGGTGCCGATCACAGCGCGCCGATCAACCGGAGCAGTTGCCAGCCCGCGCCCAGGCTCAGCCCGTGCTCGAAAGCCAGGTACTCCGGTTCGATGTGGTGCGGCGCCCACTTGGTCTTGAAGCGTTCCTGGGTGCGCGCGGAGTACAGCCACCGTTCCCGCCCGGCCACCTGTCGCATGAGCCGACGCAGGATTCCGTTGTCCGCGCCCGGAATCTGATGTTCCGGGTGCAGTTGCACGAACGGGGTGAAGCCCAGGTGCAGCCAGCCCACGCCTTCGTCCCTGAACACCTCCGCCGCGGCCGCGATGATCGACTCGATCGCGCCGGTGGGTGCTTCCGGATGGCGGCGGGTCAGGTCGTAGAGCCAGCCGGGTCGCGGACCGTACACCGGGGAGAACGAGATGTAGGCGACGATCCGCCCGGCCGCCCTGGCCACGAACAGCCTGCGATGCTCCGCACCCCGGCCGCCGCGTTCGCCGACCATGAAGCCGAGTTGTTTGACCGCGCGGCCCTTGGCCCGCAACCACACCTGGTCGATCGCGGCCAGCAGCACGGCCAACGCTGAGTCCATTGTGGACTCCTCGGTGACCACCACTCCGGCGCGGCGGGCCTGGGAGAGCCGGTTGCGGGTTTCGGCGAGTTTGCCGCCGCGCAGGGTGAACTGGGCCAGGTCGATGCTGAAGGAGGCGCCGAGCTGGTTGACCGCGTAGCCGAGGTCGGCGCAGGCCGCGGCTTCCTCGCGCAGCAGTTGCACCGCGGTGATCCGACGGCCCTGCCGGGCGGCGAACTCGCGGAAGGCCGCGGTCAGTGCGGGGTGGTCGGTCTCGGCCGCGCACGGTCCGGTGAGCTGCACCAGGTGTTTGCGGCCCGCGGGCCGGTAGGCGACCAGGCCGTTGAGGCCGGGGGGCTGGAAGTGTTCGGTGTCCTGGTTGTAGGCCAGGAAGGCGCTGGAGCTGCGGCCGTGCGCACGCAACAGGTCGAGGGCGGTGGTGGTCACGTTGCCCGCCCGGACACCGCGGCGGCGAGCCGGATGTAGGCCGGGTGCGGGGTGGGCTCGAAGGACACGGCGAACGGTTTGAGGAAGTTGCCGAGCAGGCCGCGGTCGCCGCACAGGTGGATCGGGATGGCCAGCAGCGCCCACTCCGGGCGGACCAGCCAGGCCCACAGCAGGGCGACGAGTCCGGCGGTGACGAAGCTGTGTGCCAGGTTGTAGGCCACGTAGAAACCGCGGTGGATCTTGCCACTCTTGCTGTGGCGGAAGGCGATCAGGCCGGGCAGGTAGCCGATGACGTCGATGTAGGCGAACAGGATCAGCGCCGGGATCAGCCGCACCTCGGCCCAGTGCGTGATGAACAGCGCGGTGCACAGGCCGAGCGCGGCCAGGTATTCCAGCCGGAGCAGGCGGTAGGTGGTGCGGGTCTCGAACAGGTTGCGTGGATCCACGCCTCAGCCTTCCGGGGTGAACACGATGGGCAGGGACAGCGGGGCGCGGCCGATGCCGGGCATCCACTCCAGGTCCTCATGTCGCGCGGCCAGCCGCAGATCGGGCAGCCGGGCGAACAACCGGCCCAGTGCGGTGCGCACCTCGGCCCTGGCCAGTTGCGCGCCCAGGCAGTAGTGACTGCCGTGACCGAGGCCGAGGTGCTGGTTGGCGTCGGCGCGGGAGAGGTCGAAGGCGTCCGGGTCGGTGAACCGGCGTGGATCCCGGTTGGCCGCGCCCAGCGACACCAGCACCCGCTCGCCCTTGCCCACCGCGACCCCGCCGATCACGGTGTCCTGCTTGGCCCAGCGCATGGTGGACAGCTCGGCTGGTCCCTCGAACCGCAGTGCCTCTTCAACGAGATTGCTGACCAGTTCCGGGTTCGCGCGGAAGGCGGCCAGCTGGTCGGGGTGCCGCAGCAGCGCGAGGGTGGCGTTGGCGATCAGCCCGGCGGTGGTGACGTGTCCGGCCAGGAACAGCAGCAGCGCGTTGGCCAGCAGTTCCTCATCGGTGAGCCGCTGTTCCTGGTCCCTGGCCGCGACCATGGCGCTGATCAGGTCGTCGCCGGGCTCGTTCTTCTTGGCCGCGATGAGCTTGGCCATGTACTCGTTCAGGCCTGCCAGCGCGGCGGCGGCCCGGTCCCTGGTCTCCGGGGTGAAGCCGACGTAGTCGTGCGCCAGCTCGAAGAAGGCGTCCCGGTCTTCCTCGGGCACGCCGAGCAGTTCGCCGATCATTCCCACCGGCAGCCGCAACGCGAAGTCCCGCATCAGATCGGCCTGTCCGCGCGCGGCGAACTCGTCGATCAACCGGTCCGCGCTGTCGGCGAGTTTGTCGTGCAGGGCGTCGATGCGGCGGCGGGTGAACGCGCTGCCCACCAGTCTGCGCAACCGGTCGTGGTCGGGCGGGTCCAGGTTGAGCATGCTGGCGCCCATGCTCGGCGAGAGCCCGTCGGTGGACTCGGCGTCGTAGCGGCTTTCCTTGCTCAGCAACGGATCGGTCAGCGCCTGCCGGACCTCCTCGTACCCGGTGATCAGCCAGGCGGTCAGCCCGGTTGGCAGGGTCACGTAGCGCACCGGGGACACCGCGCGCAGCCGCGCGTAGGACGGGTAGGGGTCGCGCTGGTAGTCCGCGTCGAACAACGCGGCGTCGGCCGGATCCGGCCGGACGGGACATCTTTCCATTGTGGACACTCATTTCCCGTTGCGGCCGAAGCGAAGCGGCGCGCAACGTCCGGTGTGCAGCGAACGTCGGTCGGTCAGCTGGAGGAAGGTCTGGCGCAGCGGGTAACGCAACCGGTCGAACACCGGCGCGGGGGTGGCCCCGCCGCGGTGCCAGGGCACGGTGGGCGGGGGCAGGGGTTTGCCGTGCAGGGCGGCGGCGAGCTGGCCGCTGAGCCAGCCCGCGGAGTGCAGGGCGGGGGCGATGCCGCGGCCGTTCCAGCCACCGGCGAACCAGACCCCCGGCCCGACCTGCCCGACGATCGGCATCCAGTCCGGGGTGGCGCCGCTGACCCCGGCCCAGGACCGGGCGATCCGCACCCCGTCCAGACCCGGGAACAGTTGGCGCAGCTCACGTTCCAGCCGTCGCCAGGTGCCGCCGGCGACCCGGGGTTGCGCGCCGGGGATGGTGCGCGGGTTGGCGGCGCGGCCGCCGCCAAGGATGAGGCGGCCGTCCGGACTGAGCCGCACGTAGTTGAAGAAGGCCCGCGAGTCCAGCACCAGATCCCCCGGCCGCAACGCGAGTCCGGCGAGCTGGGCGGCGGAAAGCGGTTCGGTGCACAGCGCCTGGGAGCGGAACGGGACGATGGGCAGCCGCACCAGTCCGGCCGCGCGGGTGTAGCCGTCGATGGCGAGCACCACCTGGGCCGCGTCCACCTCGCCCCGGTCGGTGCGCACCCGCACCCGCTCCCCCGGTTCGACCGAGCGCACCGGCGATCCTTCGTACACCTCGACCCCGCGGGCCAGCAGCACCTCGCGCAGTCCCCGGCACAGCCGCAGCGGGTCGAGCTGGTACAGCGGCGCGACCCGCAACGCCCCGAAACCCCCTTGCAGGCCAAGGGTTTCCGCCGCCTCGACCGGCGACAGCCAGTCGGCCCGCATACCCAGGCGGTTCAGGTCCGGGAGGTCGCCGGTGTACCGCTGGACGTGCTGGGCGGTGACCGGCAGCTGATACATCCGGCCCCGCACCAGATCGCAGTCGATGCCCTCGCTGGTGACCAGTTCCCGCAAGGCTGCCATGCCCTCCAGGGAGGCGCGGGTGAGCGAGTCGGCCGCGGCGGGTCCGACCCGCTTGCGCAGCAACCGCATCGAACCCCACACGCCGGGCCTGGCCAGTCCGGTGCTGTGCCCGGTCGCGCCGCCGCCGACCACCACCGCCTCCAGCAACACGATCCGTGCCGAGGGCAGTTCCTCCCGCAGCCGGTGCGCCAGGGACAGTCCGGCGATCCCGCCCCCCACCACCACGATGTCCGCGCGATGTTTGCCGGTCAGCGGCGGCAGGGTGGGCGCCACCGGCAGTCCGGCGCCCCAGGGCGAGGTGCGCACGAGGCTCATCGGAGCGCCCCGGCGAGTTCCCCGGACAGGCTGGGCGCCTCGGCCGCGCGTTCGCGGAACGCCTTGCGCCGCAACAGGGACAGCCGCAGCAGGTCGCCGGCCTCCCGCGCCACCGCTGGCACCGGCACACCGGCGAGGACCTGGCTGAGCGCGCCGCGGGCCAGCCGGGTCGCGGTGAGCAGGGTGTCCGCGGCCCGTTTGTCCGCCATCACCTCGTCCAGCCTGCGGATGCCGGTGGCGCCCAGACCGCGGAATACCGCCTTGCGCAACGGGGTGACCGGGGCCGCGTCGCCGAGTTCCTGGCTGTACCAGAAGTTGGCCAGCTCGGCCGCGTCCCGCCGCTGTGCCCAGTGCCGCAACCGATCCGGCTGGGCCCGCTGATCGTCCCAAGTGGACAGCAGAGCCTCGGCGAGGGCGGCGGAGTTGCGCAGCGCGTCGGTGATGCCGTGGCCGATGGTGGCGTCCTTGGCATGTCCGGCATCCCCGGCCAGGGCCCAGCCCGGTCCGTAGGGCTGGCGGAAGAAACACGGATAGCCGCTCATCCGGCGCAGTCCGCCCACCGGCTCGCCGCCACTGGCCAGCTCGGCGATCTCCGGGCTGACCTGCGCCACCCAGGGCAGCAACGCCTCCGGTCCGCTGCGCCGGAAGTCCACCGGATCGCCCACCGGCGGTTGCGCGCACAGGTAGTACTCGTCCGCGCCGGTGGGCAGGATGTGCGCCAGCCGGGCGCCGACCCGGTGCCACAACAGCACCCTGGGCAGCCGTTTACCGCGGTAGTACCGCCACACCTGACCGCGTCCGCTGCGGAAGGTCAGGTACTGCGCGGCACGCACCCAGCGGGCCACCGGCGAGCTGCGCCCGTCCGCGCCGACGACCAGGCGGGCGTGCACCGGCCGCACCCGCCCGTCCCGGTCCGCGACCTCCACCCCGGCCACCCGGCCGGCCACCCGCAGCAGTCCGACCACCGGTTGTCCCAGATGCACCAGTGCGCCCGCCGCCCGCGCACGCTCCAGCAGCAGGTTGTCCAACAGCTCCCGCGGCGGGCACAGCCCGGGATCGTGCGGATGCCGGAAGGTCAGCCGCAGCTCGTCCAGGCGCACCTGGACCTCGGGCAGCGGCGGCACCCCGGCGGCGACCAGGTCGTCGTAGACGCCCTCGGCCCGCAGGTCCGCGGTGCCGTGCAGGATGTGCGTGGACAGCGTCGGCCCGATCTCCACGGCCCGCTCGTACACCGCCACCCGCAGCCCGGCCCTGGCCAGCCTGGCCGCCAGCGCGGCGCCCGCGACCCGGCCACCGACCACCGCGACGTCCACAGTGGACGTTGTTCTCCCGGATCCAGCCATCGCGATCACACCCCTTCGTCTCACCGGAACAGAGACCGGTCAGTGGCGGAGCGGATACACGTGATCGCGCAGCGCGAAAAAGTTGGCGCTACCCGGTATCCACCGGGCCGCCGACCAGCTCTGTTGGGGCAGACAGGCAGCCGAGCGCGGAGGAACGATGGACACTCCCCTGGAGCACAGCACGGTCCGCCGCCCGTGCGGGCCGCGGCGCAGGCGGATGGCCCCGGCCGCACGGCGGGCGGAGCTGGTGGAAACCGCTATCCGGGTGATCACCACGCACGGGGCCGGGATCAGCATGGACCAGCTCGCCGCCGCGGCCGGGGTGAGCAAACCCCTGCTGTACCACTACTTCTACGACAAGGCAGGCCTGCTCAAGGCCGCGGGCGAGCGGGCAACCGAGCTGATGCTGGCCCGGCTGCGACCCGCGCTGGCCGAGCTGCGCGGGGTCGGCGTCCGGGAACGCTGGATCCACGGCGCGGTGGAGGCATACCTGGCGGTGATCATGGAACACCAGTGGCTGTACCGGTTCACCATGAGCAACGCGGCCAGCGGCAAGTCCACCGCCCCGGATCCGATCATCGCCGCGCTGGCCGACGTGCTCGGCGAGATCCCCGGCCTGCGCCCGTCCCCGCCACCGGACCCGGTGCGCTACGCGCTGGCCGGGATGGTGCAGGCGGTCTGCCACTGGTGGCTGGAACACCGGCGGCCGGGCCGGGCCCAGCTGCTGGCCCAGCTCAGCCGGATGATCGAGCACACCGTGGCAGGCATGTCCGCGCTGGCCACGGTGGAATCGGCGCCCGTCGAGCTGCCCAGCCCGCAGACCGGATAGACGTCCGGCAGTCCCCCCAACCGACGTCTGTCCACCCCAGGCGGCGAGGGACCGTGAAATCCCACCGACCCGCGAGGTCCCTCGCCGCCTGGTCCCAACGAACATGGGTGCCACCGGGATGAACCACCGACAGAGCAGGCCCTCGGCCCGCTGCCGCTCCTGTGGACACGAGCCACGAGCCTGGGCCACCGACAAGCTCACCGGACTGCTGGACCGCTGGGGCTGGGACGCCGAGGCCGGTCGCGCACTGGCCGCGGCCCGCCGCCGGGACGAACCCGCCGCGCTGGTGCTGCTGGACCTGGACCACTTCAAACGGGTCAACGACACCCTGGGCCACCCGGCAGGGGACCGGGTGCTGCGCGCGGTGGCCTCGGTGCTGCGCCAGGTCACCGAGGCCGACCCGGGCGGCGCGGGCGCGGTGCTCGGCCGCTACGGCGGCCACGGCGGCGACGAGTTCCTGGCCTTCCTGCCCGCTGGCGACCTGGCCGCCGCGGCCGGCCTGGCCGGCGCGCTGCGCACCGAGGTGCGCGCACTCCAGGTCCCGGCCCGCACCGTGCGCGGCCCGCGCACCATCACCGACCTGACCGTGTCCATCGGCCTGGCCGAACACCGCCCCGGCACCCGCACCCGGCTGGCCGACCTGGTGCTGGCCGCCGACGCGGGCCTGCTGGCCGCCAAACGCGCGGGCCGGGACCGGGTGCGCGGCGCGGAGCCCACCCTGCGCCGACTCGCCTGGGATGAGCGAGGATTGCCGGCATGACGGCAGCACCGGAGGACCGGGAGAACCTGACCTACAGCCTGTTCGGGGACGCGATCCGCGACCTCGCGCAGACCATCGCCGACAACGGCTACGCCCCGGACATCATCCTGTCCGTGGCCCGCGGCGGCCTGTTCGTGGCAGGCGGCCTGGGCTACGCGCTGGCGGTGAAGAACCTGCATGTGATGAACGTCGAGTTCTACACCGGCGTCGGCACCACCCTGGACATGCCGGTCATGCTGCCGCCGGTGCCCAACGTCATCGACCTGTCCGGGGCGAAGGTGCTGGTCACCGACGACGTCGCGGACACCGGCAAAACGCTCAAACTGGTGCACGACTTCTGCGCCGACCACGTGGCCGACGTGCGCTGCGCGGTGATCTACGAGAAGCCGCACTCACTGGTGAAATGCGAGTACGTGTGGCGGCACACGGACAAGTGGATCAACTTCCCCTGGTCGGTGCTGCCCCCGGTGGTCAGCCGGGCAGGCCAGGTCCTGGACGCCTGAGCCGAACAGCTCAGCTCCCGCGCCGGTGCTCGCGGCCATCGCTCCGCCCCACCCGCGGCCGTGCTCCGCCCAGCACCAGCGATCGCGGTGGCCGCGTCTCGCCGCCACCGCGATCCCAGCCCAGCCCAGCCCCGCCCGGCCCAGCCCGGCCCGACCGCGCCCTACGGCCAGCGCGCCGTCGTGATCAGCTGCGTCAGCGCCGCCGCAGGCCCATACCCGGCCCGCCGCCCGCCCAGCACCGCGAAATCCACCTCCGCCAGCGGCGGCAGATCCGCCTCCACCGGCACCAGCCCCTCGGGCACCACCGACCGCGCGAACACCGCCACCCCCAGTCCGGCCAGCGCGGCCGCCCGCAACCCGTTCAACCGGTCGCTCCAGCACCCGATCCGCCATTGCATCCCCCAGGCCCGCAACGCCTCCAGGGCCCGCGCCCTGGTCAGGCTGGGTTCCGGGTACAGCACCAGCGGGATCGGCTCGTCCTTGGTCAGCCGCAGCCCCGGCCTGCCCACCCACAGCAGGGGTTCCCGCCACAGCAGGTGGCCGTCGGCCTCGGTGCGGCGTTTGGCCAGCACCAGGTCCAGGCCGCCCGCGGCCAGCCGGTCGTGCAGCACACTGCTCAGCTCGACGGTCAGTTCCAGGTCCACCAGCGGATAGGTCTCCCGGAAACGCTGCAGGGTGGCCGGGAGGTGGCCCAGCACCAGGTCCTCGCAGACGCCAAGGCGTATCTTGCCGCGCAGTTCCGGGCGGGCGAAATAGGACATGGCCAGGCGTTCCTGGTCCAGGATGTTGCGCGCGAAGCCGATCAGCGCCTCACCGTCGCCGGTCAGGGTCACCGAATGGGTGTCCCGCACGAACAGCTGCCTGCCGGTGACCTGCTCCAGTCTGCGCACGTGCTGGCTCACCGTGGACTGGCCGATGCACAGCCGCCGGGCCGCCTCGGTGAACCCGCCGGTCTCGGCGACGGTGAGGAAACTCCGCAACCACACCGGGTCAAGCACGGGCTGGTCCTGTCACGTTCGGCACGACACCGGCCTACCACGACGGGCGGGACGTGGCAGGCCGGTGCGCCGGCACGCACATCCGCCGGCGGCTGGGGGCCGTCGGCGCGATGGCCTCCGGGATGACGGAGAGCACCGGTTCCGGGTGGCTGAACGCACGGACATGCTGCTCAGCGCACCGGTGACTCCGAGGTCGTCACGGGGCGTCACCGTCCGGGAAGAGACATCACGCTTGACCCCTTCGCGCCAACCCCTTGCGGTTCACCTGCACGGGTCATCCTGCCGCCGCACCGGCCCTGCGGAAACAAGTCGATCATGATCACTGTTATCGCGAAGCCCGATAAGAGGGCGGCGCACTACCCTGGAGGGCATGGCCGAGGACTGTCCCGACCACCGGAGCTGCGACGGCGCGCTGGTCCGGGTGTTCGGGCTGCTCGGGAAGCGCTGGAACGGGGTGATCATCGGCACCCTGGCCACCGGCTCGGCCGGATTCGCCGAACTGCGCCGGGCCATCGGCGGGATCAGCGACTCCATGCTGTCCGACCGGCTCACCGAACTGGCCGCCACCGGACTGGTGCGGCGCGAGGTCAAGGACGGGCCGCCGCTGTCGGTCTCCTACCACCTCAGTCCCCGCGGCGCGGCGCTGCTGCCCGCGCTGGACGCGCTGGCCAAGTGGGCCGCCGAACACCTGCCAGCCGACTGCTGAGCATGCGCTTCGGTTTCCTCGGCCCGGTCCAGGCCCACCAGGACGACGGCACCCCGGTCGACCTGGGCGGCCCCAAGGTCCGCACCCTGCTCGCGCTGCTGGCCGCCGAGGCCGGGCGGATCGTGCCAGCCGAGGCACTGCTCGACGGCCTCTACGCCGACACCCCGCCCGAGGGCGCGGCGAACGCGTTGCAGTCCCAGGTCTCCCGCCTGCGCCGGGTGCTCGGCCCCGGACTGGTCGAGTTCCACCCGACCGGCTACCGGCTGGCCGTTGACCCGTCCACAGTGGACGCCCACCGGTTCGCCGCACTGGCCGCCGACGGCCGCGCCGCCCTGGACCGCGGCGAACACCTGGCCGCCGAGGAAAACCTCACCGCGGCGCTGGCCCTCTGGCGCGGTGAGCCACCGGCCGAACTCGGTCCCAGCCGCTGGCCCGAACTGCACCTGACCGCGATCGAGGACCATGCCAGGGCCGCGCTCGCCCTGGGCCGCCCCGGCCTGGTCCCGGCCCTGCGCGAACACCTGGGCGCGCACCCGCTGCGGGAACGCCTGTGGGCGCTGCTGATCCGCGCCCAGCTCGCCGACGGCCGCCCCGCCGAAGCCCTGTCTGCCTTCGAGCAGGCCCGCACCCGGCTGGCCGAGGAACTCGGCGCCGACCCGTCAGCCGAACTCGCCGAGGCGCACCGGCTCGCGCTACGCGGCGACGACCGGCGGGTCACCCCGCTGCCAGCCCAGCTCACCAGCTTCATCGGCCGCGCGGACGAACTCACCCGGGTCCGCGCCCTGCTGCGTGAGCACCGGCTGGTCACCCTCACCGGTCCCGGCGGCGCGGGCAAGACCCGGCTGGCCATCGAGGCCGCCGCGGACACCCCGGCCTGCTTCCTCGCCCTGGCCCCGCTCACCGAGGGCGCCGACCTGCCCCGCGCCCTGCTGGCCGCGCTCGGCGCGCGCGAGGGCGCGCGGGATCCACTCGACCGGTTGCGCGCCGCGCTGGCCGATCGGCCACCCCTGCTGGTGCTGGACAACTGCGAGCACCTCATCCAGCCCGTCGCCGAGCTGACCGCGGACCTGCTGCGCGCCAACCCGGCCCTGCGCGTGCTGGCCACCAGCCGGGAGGGACTCGGCATCACCGGCGAGGCCCGCCACCCGGTGCCCAGCCTCGAACCCCTGGCCGCGGCCGCCCTGTTCACCGACCGCGCCCGCGCCGCCGACCCCGGCCACGACCCGGCCGCGCACCCGGACCTGGTCGAGGGCATCTGCCAGGCCCTGGACGGCCTGCCACTGGCCATCGAACTCGCCGCCGCCCGCGTGCGCACCCTGCCGGTGGCCCAGATCGCCGCCCGCCTCGACGACCGCTTCGGCCTGCTGGCCAGGGGCGAACGCACCGCCGCCGCCCGGCACCGCAGCCTGCGCGGCGTGGTCGAGTGGAGCTGGGACCTCCTCGATGGCCCCGAGCGGGTGCTCGCCGGACGGCTCACCGTGTTCGCCGGTGGCGCCACCCTGCCCGCGCTGACCGAGGTCTGCGCCGTGCCGACCTGCTCGGCGCGCTGACCGGCCTGGTGGACAAGTCCCTGGTCACCAGGCACGGCGAGCGCTACCGGATGCAGGAGACGATCCGCGCGTTCTGCGCCGAACGCCTCGCCGACGCCGGCGAGACCACCCGCCTCCGGCACGCGCACGCCCAGCACTTCCTGGCCCTGGCCCAGCAGGCATCGCCCAGCCTGCTGCGCGCCGAGCAGCTCGACTGGCTGGCCCGGCTGGACGCCGAGCACGACAACCTGGTCGCCGCCCTGCGCTGGACCATCGACACCGACCAGCCGACCGCGCTGCACCTGACCGCGGCGCTCGCCCCGTACTGGTGGCTGCGCGGCCGCCGCGCCGAGGGCGCCCACCTCACCGGCCCGCTGACCAGGCAGCTGGGTGCCACCGCCGCGCCGGACCTGGCGGATGAGTACGCACTCTGCGTGCTGACCACCGCCTTCGGCACCCCGGACCAGACGCACCTGCGCCCGCACCTGGCCGAGGTCCGCCGGGTGATGGAAGCCCGCACCAGCGCGCCCCGGCAGCCCCTGCTCTGGGTGCTGTGGGCCGTGGTCGCCGGGCCGCCCGCGGACACCGAGGCCACCGCCCGCCAGTACAGCGCGATGTTCACCGCCGACCCGTGGAGCCGGGCGCTGCGAGACCTCAGCACCGGCGTGGTCGCGGTCTACCGCGGCGACACCGTCACCGGCGAAACCCACCTGCGCACCGCGCTGTCCAGGTTCCGCGCCCTGGGCGAACGCTGGGCCACCATCCAGGCCCTCGCCGACCTCGCCCCGCTCGCCGAACGCCGCGGCGACCGGGACCACGCGCACGAGCTGTACGCCGAAGCCATCACCCTGGCCCAGGAACTGGGCGCCACCGAGGAAGCCGCGGACCTGCTCAACCGCCGCGCCGCGGGCCACCTCGACCACGGCGACCTGACCGCCGCCCACACCGACCTCACCCAGGTCGCCATCCTGGGACGTCAGGCCGGGGCGCCGGACTGGGTGGCCACCGCGCAACTCGGTCAGGCGGAACTGGCCCGCCGTACCGGCGACCTCGATACGGCCCGCACGCTCTGCGCACAGGCCCTGGCCGCCAGCCCACCCGGCGCGTTCGCCACCGAGGAACTGCGCTGCCGATCCCAGACCACCCTGGCCCGCATCGAACTAACCACAGGTCACCCCGAAACTGCAAAACGCCTGCTCACAGAGGCATTCACGGTAGCGGCGGCGCGCGGCAACCTCCCCCTGCTGGCCACCGTCCTGGCCATCCTGGCCGACCTCACCGGCGACCCGGACCTCCACCAGGCCACCACCGCCCTCACCACCCCGGCCCCCACCCCGCAAGCCGCCAGCACCGCCCTAACCCTCGCCGCCCACCACCTCACCTGACCCCATTCAGCGTGTTGGCCGTTATGGACGGCGAGTTGGCCGTTATGGACGGCGAGTTGGCCCAACTCGTACGCCACGTTGGCCGTTGTGGGACGGGGCGGGACGGGGCGGAGGGGTGAAACCCCCACGACGAGGGCTCTCGCGTGTTCTCCGTACGGCCTGGAGCATGCAGACCACACCTCGCCGAGTGGCCCCTGCAACCTGCCGCCGCCCTAGCCTCCCAACGCGACGGGGGCCGCTCGGTGAGGTGTGGTTGGCTGGCGGAAGGCTGTGCGGAGAACACGCGAGCCCTCGGAGCCACGCTGGAACCAGCTCCGGCAGCCCAATCCCCGCCCCGCAACCTGCTCGTCCCGGGGTTTGATCTGCCCCACCCCTCCGGTGGTCTGCCCGGCCGGCGAGGCCATCCTTTTTTGATCTTCGGGTGGACAGTCAAGAGCGAAGATCAAGGGCGTCCTCGCCGGACGGGCAGGAATCAAAGGATGGGGGGAAGAACAAGAGCAAAGACGAAGAGCAACAGCAGTGCTCGTGTGCGGTTCCCCATCCCCGTCAGCCCTCCGATACCAAACCACATCCTGGGCAAGCGGCCCGTTGCGGTTGGGCGGGCACGCGGAAGCAGGTTGCAGGCCGCTTGCCCAGGATGCGGTGTGTCCTCTCCAGGCTGACGGGGATGGGGAACCGCTCAGGGAAGGTTTTCGAAAAGCCACCCCCGCCGCCTGTCCCGGGCTTCGCCCGACCGCAGTGCCTACGGCGTCCCACAACGGCCAACCCGGCGTACGAGTTCGGCCAACTCGGCGTCCACAATGGCCAACTCGGCGTACGACAACGGCCAACACTCGGAGAGTTATTGGAGTGTTGGCCGTTGTGGGCGGGGTTACTCCTTGGGGCAGTTCGCGGTCTCGATGTTGGTCAGGATCTGCTCGCACAGCGCGGTCAGCTCGCGCACCTGGCCGTCGTCCAGCGCGTCGAACATCAGCCGTCGCACCACCGCCACGTGCCCCGGCGCCGCGCCCTCGATCGCCGCCCTGCCCTGTTCGGTCAGCTCGATGAACGAGCCGCGCCGGTCCTCCTCGCAGCCCGCCCTGGCGATCAGCCCGCGCTTCTGCATCCGGCCCAGCTGATGCGAGACCCGGCTCTTCTCCCAGTTCAGCTGCTTGGCCAGTTCCAGCACCCGGATCCGCGGCTCGGGCAGCTCGCTCAGGTTCACCAGCACCTCGAACTCGGCCAGGGACAGGTCCGATTCGGCCTGGAGCTGGCGGGCGATGCGCACGGTCAGCTCGGCGTGCACGCGGATGAAGGCGCGCCAGGCCTGCTGCTGGGAGTCATCGAGCCATCGGGTGTCGGTCACGGCACCCAGTCTAGCGGAATAGTTGACACATCAACATCGGTTGTGCAGGATGTAGATGACACGTCAACCAGCCGACGTGGCCAGACCTGAACCAAGGAGCACACCATGACCTCCACCCTCTCCCTCAGCGAGCTGACCGGCGACTACGCGATCGACGCCGCGCACAGCCGGGTCGGTTTCGTGGCCAGGCACGCGATGGTGACCAAGGTCCGCGGCGCCTTCAACGAGTTCGACGGCCGGATCAAGGTCGACGGCGACAACCCGGCCAACTCCTCGGTCGTGGTGACCATCAAGGCCGACAGCATCGACACCCGCAACGCCCAGCGCGACGAGCACCTGCGCGGCAGCGACTTCCTGGAGCTGGAGAAGTTCCCGCAGATCCAGTTCGTGTCCACCTCGGTGGCCCAGGACGGCGAGGACTTCGCGCTCACCGGCGACCTGACCATCAAGGACGTCACCCGCCCGGTGACCATCGACTTCACCTTCGAGGGCACCGCCAAGGACCCGTTCGGCAACGTCCGGGCCGGTTTCGAGGGCTCCACCACGATCTCCCGCAAGGACTTCGGCATCACCTGGAACGCGGCGCTGGAGACCGGCGGCGTGCTGGTCAGCGACAAGATCGTGCTCGAGTTCGAGGTCTCCGCGGTCCGCGCCGCCTGACCGTCCGCTTCGGACAGTCCACATCGGACGACTGACTCGAAAGGAAAGAAGGATGACGAGTACGCTGAGTCCCCGGACCGATATCCGGCGCGCTCGCGACCGGTCGGCCACGAAGATCGACTGGCTGGACTCGAAGCATTCCTTCTCCTTCGGGCGCAGGTACGATCCGGCCAACACCCACCACGGACTGCTGCTGGTCAACAACGACGACGTGGTCAGTCCGGGCACCGGGTTCGACACCCACCCGCACCAGGACATGGAGATCGTCACCTGGGTGCTGCGCGGTTCGCTCGTGCACCAGGACTCCACCGGTCATTCCGGGGTGATCTACCCCGGCCTGGCCCAGCGGATGAGCGCGGGCAGCGGCATCCTGCACTCGGAGAAGAACGACTCCTGGCGCCTGCGGGGCGGGGTCGAACATGTCGATCCGGTGCATTTCGTGCAGATGTGGGTGGTACCGGACGAATCGGGGATCACGCCGGGCTACGAGCAACTGGAGATCGACGACCAGTTGCTCGCCGGCGGCCTCGTTCCGGTTGCCTCCGGAATGGATCGGCACCAGGGCGAGTCGGCGATCCGGATCAAGAACAAGTACGCCGCACTACATGCCGCCCGGCTCAGTCCCGGGCAGTCCGTGACCCTGCCGGAAGCCCCGTTCCTGCACCTCTTCGTGCCGCGCGGGGCGGTCACACTGGAAGACTCCGGCGTGCTGGCGACCGGTGACGCGGTGCGATTCACCGCCACCGGCGGCCAGCGCATCACCGCCACCGAGGACGCCGAGATTCTCCTCTGGGAGATGCACGCGACACTCGCGAGCCAATAGTTCACATATACGAATGCAGCCGGTGAAGACGGCGGTTTCACCGGCTGCATTCTGGTCCGTCGGACTTATTTCACACCTTACATTAACCGCGCGCCTCGTTTCGACCCCAACAATCCATGCAAAGGATTGCCCGCACACAATGGACAGATTCTCGTAAGAAATCCTTTGCCCAGCCGGGATCGGGCTACCTTCGGTCCGCCGCGCCGACCGCCTGCCGCGACCGCCCTGGCCAACCCCGATGCCCAGGTCGCCACCAGCGGGAACCGGCTGCCGCGCACGGTGGCCACGACGTCCACAGTGGACGATTTGACGCCAGTGCGCACCACACCCGGTTTCCGCCGGGCGCGACATCACCCCCTGGCACTCAGCCCGCAGGCGCCCACCGCGGATCCCGGCCGCTGAGTCCGAGTAGCCGGTCCAGCGGGGACGCGTCCCCGGCCACCTCCACCGCGGGCCCGAACAACCCCTCGGTGCCCTCCGGTCCGGAGAACGGCTCGACGAAGACCAGCGCCGCGGCCACCTCCGCGTCCGTGGCCAGGTAGTCCTGACCGGTGGCGCGGGCCACGTCCCAGCCATGCACGATCAGCTCGTTCAGGGTGACCTGCCCGGCCATCTCGCCGGGCATGTCCAAGCCCCCGGCCTTGGTCATGCCGGTCCAGGCGGCCGGATCCCGCCAGGCCACGACCAGTTCGCCGAGTTGCGCCGCGATGGTGCCGCGCCAATCGGGCGAGAGCCGGGCGGCGTCGCCGTCGGGCACCAGGTCCTCGCTGGGTTGCTTGCCAGCGGCCTGGGTGAAGGCGAGCGCGAGCGTGCCGATGTGCTCGATCAGGTCACCCAGCCGGTAGTTCGCGCACGGCGTCGGCCCGGCCAGTTGCGCATCGGTGACGCGGGCGAGCAGCTCCGTCATCCGGGCGGCGGCGGCACCGTGGTCGATCATGGTCATCTTGTCCTCCCCAGGGTGTGGTGCGCGCCACTCAACCACACCCCGCTGACACCGGACTGTCAGCGGCCTGCCGCCCGCTCCGGAGAGCGGACGGCAGGCCGGGTTCAGTCAATCCAGGCTGGTCAGAAGCCGTAGATCCGCCAGCCGAAGCTGGTGGTGCCCTTGGCCCCGCCGGCGTCCGTGCCGGTGACGGTCACCGTGTACGTGCCCGCCTTGGTCGGCGTGCCCGAGATGCGACCGGCAGAGCTGATGGTCAGACCGGCCGGCAGGCCCGCCGCGGTGTAGGTCAACGAACCACCCGCGGTGCTGGACCCGCTGAGCTGCAGCGGGGTGACCGCCCAGTTCACGAAGCCCCACTGGTCGCTCGGCTTGGTCACGGTGACCGTGCCGCCACCACCGTCGGAGGTGACGGTCCAGCCGAACTTGGCGGTGCCGGTCTTGCCGTCGGCGTTGGTCACCGTCACCGTGACGCTGCTGCTGCCCGCGGCGGTCGGCGTGCCGGAGATCAGGCCCGAGGTGGAGTTGATGGTCAGCCCGGCGGGCAGACCGCTGGCCGCGTAGGTCAGCGCCTTGCCGCCCGCGTCGGTGGCCTTGATCTGCAGCGAGGCGGCCTGGCCGACCTTGCCGCTCTGGTCACCGGGGCTGGTCACCGAGACCGGGCTGGCCGGGCCCTCCACGGACTCCTTGGCGTCGACCAGGCCCTCACCGTAGAAGGAATTCTTCGCGGTGCTGCCGATGCAGCGGGTCTCGCCGGAGGGGCAGGCGATGTCGTTGGCCTGGGCGGCCAGCTTGGCCCGCAGGTCGGTGGTGGTGATGCCGGGGTTGACGCTGGCCAGCAGCGCGGCCACGCCCGCGACGTGCGGGGAGGCCATCGAGGTGCCGGACTTGGAGCCGTACTGGCCGCCGAGCACGGTGGAGTAGACGTTGTCGCCCGGCGCGGCCACGTGCACCTTGTCGGTGCCGTAGTTGGAGAAGGAGGACTTAACGTTGCTGCCGGTGACCGAGGACACCACGACCACGCCGGGCATTTCGGTGGGCAGGCTCTGGCAGGCGTCGGTGATGGTCCGGTTGACCGGGGTGGAGTCGTTGGGGCTGGTGCTGTCGGTGGTCTTCTTGGCCAGGTTGTAGTTCTCGTTGCCCGCCGCGGCCACGTTCAGCACGTTCTTGCCCTCGGCGTAGGCGACCGCGCGCTTGACGCCTTCCAGGATCGCGGCCTGGTCGTTGTCGGTGGGGCAGGCGAACAGCCACGGGTCGGTGTAGTAGCTGTTGTTGGTGACCTGCAGACCCTTGTCACCGGCGAAGACGAAGGCGCACACGGTGTTCTCCGGGAAGAACAGCTGGCTGCCCGCCTCGGCCACCCGCACCGAGGAGATCTTCACCCCTGGCGCGACGCCGACCATGCCCTTGCCGTTGCGGGCCGCGGCGATGGTGCCGGCCACGTGCGTGCCGTGGTCGCCGACCGGGCGCCAGGAACCCTCGCGGGTGTCCAGCTTGCCGTAGGCGCAGGAGGCCGACTTGCCCGCGTCGAAGTTCGGCTTGAGGTCGTAGTGCTGGTCGTCGACGCCGGTGTCCAGGACGCCGACGGTGACCGAGGCGGAGCCGGGGTTGATGTCCCAGGCCTTGTCCGCGCCGATCTGGGTCATGTCGGAGCGGTTGGTCTCGGCCGCGGTGGGCGTGGTCTGGCTGGGCGAGGGCGGGATCGCCGGGTTGGCGGCGGCCGCGGGCACGTCGGAGGTGCGGGTGGCGCCGACCTTCTGCACACCCTGGGCCGGGCGGACCTTGGCCGCGAAATCGGCGTCGGTGGAGTGCGCCACGATGACGCCGATGGCGTCGTAGGAGGCGTAGACGGTGCCGCCGTTGCTGGTCACGGCGGTCTTACCGGCGGCGACCTGGCTCGGTTCGGTGATCACGAAGTAGGCGCGCAGCCCCGCCTGCTTGTCCACCGGCACCGGCTGGGCCGGCTTCTTGCCGGCGATCTCCACCGGGGCGGGGCCCGGCGTGGGCCCGGGGGCGCCGATGGCCAGCGCCGGGGTGATGACGGCGGCGCCGACGCCAAGGGCGAGGGCTAATGCCGTCCGCCGCAGGGGAAACCGTTTCACGTCAGGGTCCTTTCGCAGGGGTGTCCGCCGCCACGGCGCGGGGCACGCGATCGGGTCGGAACGTAATCCGGAACACACCGGACCCGGTAGGGCGCTTTGGCGACACTGGCCGGATCCCGCCACCCGCCCTTATCGACATCAACGCCCTGAGCTGCGGCGATAGCAGCATTCTGTGGCAACAAACGGAAAAACCCGCCCCGCCTGGCCGCAACCCCGCGCACCCGATCGGCCGCACCCGGGGTGTTGACAGCCAGACCGCGGGTGCCTAGTGTCCCCACCAGACAGAACGAACGTTCTTTCTCGAAGTCCCGCCAGTACCGGAGGAAGTCATGTCCCGCCGTTTCTCCCTGCGCACCAAGCTCTTCGCCGCCACCCTGGGCGTCGCCGCGTTGTTCACCACGCTCGCCCCGGCCGCGGCCGGCGCCGAGGACAGCGGCTTCGGCGGCCCCAAGCCCACCATCGTGCTGGTGCACGGCGCCTTCGCCGACGCGGGCAGCTGGAACGAGGTCACCCAGCGCCTGCAGCGCAACGGCTTCCCAGTGCTCGCGGTGGCCAACCCGCTGCGCGGCGTGGCCACCGACTCCGCTGCCGTCCGTCAGGTCGTGGACAGCGTCAAGGGCCCGGTCATCCTGGTCGGCCACTCCTACGGCGGCACCCTGATCACCCACGCCGCCGCGGGCGACAAGGACGTCAAGGCCCTGGTCTACATCGCCGCCTTCGCCCCCGCCGTCGGCGAGTCCGCTGGCCAGCTCTCCGCGGGCGGCAAACTCGGCCCGGACACCACTCGCCTCCTCGGCAACGACCTCTACATCAGGCCGGAGAACTTCCACGAGGTCTTCGCCGCCGACCTGCCCCGCCGCACCACCGCCCTGATGGCCGCCACCCAGCGCCCGATCGACGCCAGTGCCCTGGGCTTCCAGGCCACCGCCGCCGCCTGGCAGGACATCCCCAGCTGGTACCTGGTCGCCAAGCAGGACAACGCCATCCCGGCCGACTCCCAGCGCGCCATGGCCGCCCGCGCCAAGTCGCACACCACCGAGGTCAACGCCTCACACGCGGTCTCGGTCTCCCGGCCGGACGCGACCTACGCGACGATCCTGGGCGCGGTGCGCGGCACCCGCTGACTTCCGGACTGACCGAGGCGCCCGTTGTCCCGCAAGGGAGAGCGGGCGCCTCAGCCGTGTTCGGAGATCAGCCGTTCCAGTCGCTCGACCACGGTCCGCCACTCATCCAGAACCTTCTGGGGCAGGTTCACCGCGCTGGCCCGGCCGTGCAGCACATCGCTGGTTTTGGCGTAGACGTGCCTGCCCAGCCGGATGAGCCCGATCGCCTCGGTCCACCGCGACTCCGGCACACACCCCAGCACGAAGTTCAGCCGTTTCCCGATACTCGTGTTCACACCGGGGACCACAGGCTGGCAAACCTGGTCGAACGCGGCGACCGCGAGCCGTTCCACCCTGATCCGCAACTCCAACGCCTCGAGCCGCCGCCGAGTGGCCGTCGTGATGTCCATTGCTACCGCCCCAGCAGGTGGGTGCAGGCCAGCCGCGCGGCCGCGATCTCGTCCTTGGTCACCGGTCCGGACTGAGAATTGCCGTGTGCGCCACCGTTCCAGTCGTTCAGGTGGGGTTTGCAAGCCTTGATGGCCAGGTCCACCACGTGCGGAGTCCCGGCGTTGGGCAGCAACTGCTTGGCCTTCTTGAGTCTTTGCTCGGTGGTCCGCCCGGCGTCGATCGCCATCAGCAGTGGCTCGACCGGGGTGCCGGTACGAGCGGCGTAGCACAGCACCGCGGTACGCAGCGCGTTGTCCAACGCCTGCCTGCACAGGCCCCGGAGCAGATCGTCAACGTGCACGGTGGTCTTGCTCTGCGCTTTCCTGACCATATCCAGGCTCTCCTCGGCATCCCGGAGCAGCACCGACCACATCTCGTCGACCGGGGTCAGCGAGACGATGCCGTCGCGCCGGGTGCGTTCGATCAGCAGGGTCTGGTGCGCCGGGTCCTTGGCGGTGATGTGCTCGCGCAGCCGGTCGTCGTGGGTGAGCACGATGATCCGGCGGTCCGCGGCCAGTTCGTGCAGCACGGTCGCCAGCTGGTCGACCCGCACCTCGTCGAAGGCGTGCACCGGGTCGTCCAGCACCAGGAACCCGAACGCGCCACCGTCCACTGTGGCCAGTAGCGGGGCCAGCAACAGGGCGTTGCGCTGGCCGGCGCTGAGCATCCCCAGTTCAAGCTCGGCGTCGGTCTCGTCCAGGATGGTGACCTCGGCCTTGGTCTGCATCACCTCAACTCCGGTCAGGCGCAGGCCTGCGTCGGCCAGCAATGAGTCCACCCGCTTGGCGGTGCGGTGGTTCAGCAGTCCCGCCTGCTCCTTGCGCAGCACGTTGATGGTCGTGGTGAGGTGGCTGTTCGCCCGGCTCCACTGATCCGCCGCCCTGGCCAGCTCGTTGTCGAGGGCCCACTGCTCGATCAGGTCGTCGAGTTCGGCCCGGCGGGCCCGGCGCCACTGGAGCAGCCGGTCGCTGTGCCGCACCGCCCGCGCCAGCAGGTCCGCGCATTCCTCGGTCCGCAGCCAGGCGCACAGCCGCTTGGCCGCCACGCACAGGTCCGGCCGGGGGTCGGTGCCCTGCGTGGTCACCGCCTGGCCGAACGCGGCGAGGTGACCGGCCGCGGTCGCGGGCAGGGTCAGACCGGCGTCCGTGAGCACCCGGCGCAGCGGTGGCACCACCACGTCGAGCGCATCGCGCAGCGTTTGCAGATCACCGCGGAAGGCCGCGATCCGGCCCTGGCCCGATCCGGTGCGCTCCACGTTGGCGCGCAGGTGGGTCAGCCAGTGCGGCTCGTCCGAGTCGCAGGCCGGGCACTGCCCGCCGGGATCGGGCAGGTTGACCGCGGCTTCGGCCAACCCGCGCAACGGACCGGACAGCCAGCCGTCCGGGGCACCCGCCCAGTCCCGCACGGCCTGCTCGGCGGTGTCCACAGCGGTCAGCAGTTCCTGGCACATCCGCTCGGTGATCTGATCATCGACGTTGCCGGGTTCGGTCAGTCCGGCTTCCGCGAGCCAGGCGCCGAGGTCCGCGCCCGGCTCCGGCCAGACCAACTCATCCAGTGCGGGCAGGTCCGGGTCGGCGAAGGTCTCGTCGACCTCCTCCACCCATTCCTTGGCCTCGCCAAGCGCCTCAAGCAGCCGCTTGCGCGCGTCCGCGGTGCTCTGCTTGTGCTCCTCGACCGCGGCGCGCAGGGTGAGCACGCAGCCGCCCAGTGCCAGCAGGGTCTCCAGGAACTCGCGCAGGTTCTTGGTGGTCTGCACCTCGCGTTCGACCGCGGCGTAGGCCAGCACCGGCGGCCGGGCGGTCAGCGCGGACAGCCAGGGCCCCGCCGGGAACGGCGTGGTCACCTCGACACCGGCCTCGGTCAGCGAACTCCGGCCGCGCACGCGGTCCCCGCCGCTGTCGAGTTCGCAGCCGAGCACCAGCTCGGCGTCACCACTGCGCAGGGTCACCTCGACCGAGGCGGCGACGGCGTCCCGGTTGGTGTGATTGCGGTTCCACAAACCGTTCCTGGCCACCGGCTTGCGGTCCAGGCTGGTCGAGCCGTGCAGGGCGGTCTCGATCGCATCGGCCAGCGTGGACTTGCCCGCGCCGTTGGGGCCGTAGACCACCGTGATTCCCGGCCCGGCCGGGAACTCCACTTCCAGCGGCTGGGTCTCGCCCACCCCCTGGTAGCCGCTCACCCTGAGTCTGGTGAGACACCACCTGCGCTGGACCAGGTGCTTGTCCTCCGCGGAGTCCGTCTCGGCCAATTCCCTGGCTAGCGCCAGCAACTGCTCCCAGGCCTCCCGGCTCGACCCCGCCGTCGCCTTGTCCCGGTGCTTCGTGATCCGGCGCACCAGATCCGCGAAGGTGACCAACCTCAGCTCCGGATCGCGGGCGACCCGAACTGTTCCACCCCTAGCCATGTTTCCTCCCATTGGCATGGCAACGGGTCAGGATGTCGTGTTGATCATCCATTGGCAAACTACTAGGCGGTAATCACCGGAACCTGTTCGTCATGGCCCTGCCGCATGCTGGAAACACGGTGTTCTTAGCGTCCGCAGGCATGACGGTGGACGAGCAGGTGGCAGCTCGCCGGGTGGACGCGGGTACCCGGGAGACGCTGGAGGACTACACGCTGCGGTTCGCGCCGCGGAGCTACCGGCGCTGGACGCCCGCGGTGGTGGGCGGGTCGGCGCTGGGTGGCATGGCGTACATGGCGGACTTCTCGATCGGCGCCGGGATCGGGCTGAATCACGGTACGCTCAACGCATTGTTGTCGATCCTGGTGGCGGCCGGGGTCATTTTCGTGACGGGTTTTCCGCTGGCCTACTACGCGGCGCGGTACAACCTGGACCTCGACCTGATCACCCGGGGCTCTGGTTTCGGATACTACGGGTCGGTGCTCACGAGTGTGATCTTCGCGAGTTTCACGTTCATCTTCTTCGCCCTTGAGGGCTCGATCATGGCCCAGGGACTGCGTTTTGGGCTTGGGTTGCCGTTGTGGCTGGGTTATCTGGTGTCCACGTTGGTGATCATTCCGCTGGTGGTCTACGGGATGCGCACGCTGGCCCGGTTGCAGACCTGGACAAATCCGTTGTGGCTGGTGCTGATCGTGTTGCCGCTGGCCTACCTGGTGCTGGCCGATCCCGGTTCGGTGCAACGGTTCCTGGACCACCCTGGCAAGGGGTCGGGGCAGGTGACGGCGGCCGCGGTGATGCTCGGGGCCGGGGTGTGCCTGTCGTTGATGGCGCAGATCGGTGAGCAGATCGACTACCTGCGGTTCATGCCGCCGCGGACGGCGGCGAACCGGCGGTCCTGGTGGACCGCGGTGGTGCTGGCCGGGCCGGGCTGGGTGGTTTTCGGCGCGCTGAAGCAGGCGATCGGGGTGTTCCTGGCCGTCTACATCGCCGACAGCGTGGGGCTGACCCGCGCGGTGGAGCCGATCGAGCAGTTCACCGCGGCCTTCCGGCAGCTCATGCCGGGCTGGCTGGTGGTGCCGCTGGCGTTGCTGCTGGTGGTGCTGAGCCAGGTGAAGATCAACGTGACCAACGCGTACTCGGGTTCGCTGGCCTGGACCAACTCCTTCACCAGGACCACCCGGCGGTACCCGGGGCGGCTGGTGTTCGTGGTGGTCAACCTGGGCATCGCACTGGCGCTGATGGAGGCGGACATGTTCAGCTTCCTCAACGGATTGCTGAGCTTCTACTCCAACTGCGCCATCGCCTGGGTGGTCACGGTGGCCACCGACATCATGGTCAACAAGCGACTGCTGGGACTCTCGCCGGCCGTCCCGGAGTTCCGCCGCGGCATGCTGTACGCGGTCAATCCCGTTGGTGTGGTGTCCTTCCTGGCCTCCTCGGGCATCTCCATCTCGATCTACTTCGGCCTGTTCGGCGACGCGCTGCAGCCCTACTCGCCGCCGGTCGCGGTGCTGATCGCGCTGGTGCTGACGCCGTTGCTGGCGGTGCTCACCAAGGGCCGGTTCTACCTGCGGCGCATCGACGACGGGATCGACGAGCCACTGCTGGACGCCGACGGGAACCCGAGCGGCGCCCGGTACGAATGCGTGGTGTGCCACCAGGAATACGAGCGGCCGGACGTGCTCGCCAGCGCGGCCGGTGGCGTGATCTGCTCGCTGTGCCTGAGCACCGACCGCACCGGCGTGCACGTCCTGCCCGCTCAGCCCCGCACGGGCGCCGGGATCTCCTTGGGCACCACGGCGTCGTAGACCGCGCGCTGGGCGATGGTCCAGGTGGTCGTGGTGAGCAGGTAGATCGCGGTGGCCAGCGGCAGGAACAGGCTGAACACCACCAGGACGAAGGGCAGCAGGCGCACCAGGACGCTCGTCGTGCCCGCCCGCGCGGCGAGTTGTCCTGACCAATAGGCGGTGGCGGCCAGCAACAGGAGCAGGCTGGCGGCGACCAGCGGGTGCGTGCCGAGCAGAGTGAAGACCCGCTCACCCAGTGGCGCGCCGAACAGGTCGTGTGCGAGCAGGCCGTTGGGCTGCCCGGCCACCGTGTCGGAGAGGAACAGCCGGTACATCACGAAGAAGAACGGCGCCTGGGCCAGGGTGGGCAGCATCCCGGCGAACAGTGAACCGCCTTCGGCCTGCGCCTTGGCCAGTTCGCGTTCCAGGCGCTTGGGGCTGTTCTTGTGCGTTTCCTGGAGGTCGCGGAGCTTGGTCAGCCAGGCCGAGCGCTTCCGTTCGCCGCGCAGGGCGGCCAGGCTCAGCGGCAGTAGCAGGGTGCGCACGAGCAGGGTGAAGACGATGATCGCGCCGACGGTGTGCAGGGGGCCGCCGAGGGCGGACACCACGAGGTACGCGCCGTGCACCGGCGCGTCGAAGATGGACATGTGTGACCCAGTTTTCGCTTGTCAGGTAAGGGAATCAGGCGAAGGCGCGGGTCACGCCGGGGGCTCGGGGACGGGGACGGCCGGGGGCGTCCGGATCGCCGAGGCGGAGATAGCGGTTGTGCGCGATGCGGCCGAGCAGGTCCGGGATCCAGGGCTGGCCTGCGGCGGGCAGGCTGCGCCGGACCTGGGCGGCGAGCTGGGTGGTGAGCAGGACAGCCAGCAGCGCCACGACCGCGATCGTGGTCAGCAGCAGTGTGTCGGGCGACCCGACCAGCGCCAGCCAAAGCCCCTGCACGCCAGGTCAACGAGCGGCGGGCGGGCGGAGTTCCCGACGCCGCCGCCCGCCGGGCTCCGCTACTTCAGCGCCGACCCGGCGGTGGGCAGCAGCGGCAACGCGGTCGGCTCGGCGCGCAACCGGGCGCGCAGCCGCGTCCAGGCGGCGGTGCGCACCCTGGCCGACTCGTGCCCGGCCAGCGCCACCGTCGAGCTGAACCGGGTCAGCCAGAGGAAGGCGTGCTCGCCGGCGCGCACCGGCAGCCGGGGGAAGGTGTTCTCCGCGTACTCGGTGCTGAACGCGGCGGGCGCGGGCGCGCCGGTCTCGGCGAGCATCGGCGCGACCTCCTCCCGGAAGAGCGCGCGGAACTCCGCGTCCACCGGGCGGTCCAGGAAGCACAGCGTGGCCAGGTAGACCCCTGGCCAGGCGCGCAGGCCGGCGGACAGCTCGCCGGACTCGGGGCTGAGCAGCAGCACGTCGGCCGAGTCGATCATCGTGGCGTTGGCCGCGGCCCGGTGCGCTGCCCACACCGGGCCGTCGTAGAAGGCGGTCAGCGCGGCCTGGCGGGCGGCCATGTCCGGGAAACCACGCAGCCAGACGAACCGGTCCGGGTCCACCGGGGTGCGGAACTGGCCGAGCACCCGGATGCCTGCCGCCTCCTGGGTGGCCACGAACTCCCGGTCGAACAGCTCGATCAGGTCGTCCCGGCGACCCGGATGGAGGGTGTATTGACGCAGTTCGATCACGGAGGGATACGACATGGGGCTCCTCTGTCCAGGGAGCCGCACGGTATGGCCCTTTCGCTGCCATCTTCTGACAGTGTTTGGCAGCTGTGACCGCTCACACGCCCACGCACAGTCACATACTGTTAAGAAACTTGATGGAGCATCACCCATTTGTTGGCCTCATTCCGTTGAGACCCAAGTCACAACGTGCGATCCTGTGACGCAGGGATCACCACAGTGGGGAAGGCTGTGATCGTCAATGGCGACCGAAGCAGATGCCTGGTCAACGTTGTTGGACACCTATCGACAGGCGGCGGTTCAGACCCTGAGCTGCCATTTCTGCGCCGACAACCGGTGCAGCGCCTGCAACCAGGTCTGGCCGTGCACCGCGGCCTGCGCCGCCGAGTTCACCCTTGATCTGGACTGAGCGGCACACCGGCAACACCTGAACCAAGCACCCGCGTCACCACCTGAGCCCGTCGCATCGGCCCGTCCGAACGCGGCGGGCTCCCGTGTTACCCAGAGAACACACCCGTCTCCCGCTCCAGCACGCCGACCAGTGGCAGCACCCGGTGCGGGACCCTGGCGTTGAGCGCGACCTCGGTCCGGGTCCGGACCACGCCCGGTGTGTTGATCATCCGCTCGATCACCGCCTCCAGGTGCCGGTTGTCCCTGGCCACCACCCGGCACAGGATGTCGCCCTCCCCCGCGATCGAGTGCGCCTCGATCAGCTCGGGAATGGCCGCCAGGCTGCGCGGGACCTCGGCGAAGCGCTCCTGCGAGACGTCCACGTGCACGAAGGCCAGCACCGGGTAGCCCATCGCGGCCGGGGACAGCCGCGGCGCGAAGCCGTCGATCACCCCGTCCTTGACCAGCCGGTCCAGCCGCGACTGCACCGTCGCCCGCGCCACACCGAGCAGGCGGGCATACTCGCGCACGCCCGCCCTAGGCTGCTCCATAGCCAGCCTGAGCACCGCGAGGTCGAGTTTGTCGAAGGACGTCGAAGACGACGAAGTGGTCACTGGGCCCCTCCGGAGGACGGTTCAGTACCGGTTCAGGAAGGGTGACCGGCGCCACCCGACTGTGCCATTGGTAAAGAATTTGCGCCAGCTATTGAGCCAACGGCCAGGTTTCGCTGAGATGGGCCACACTACTTGGCAGCGGAGCCGAGGAGAGGAGCACGCGGTGACCGTCACCACGGACCAGATGGTCCAGCTGATCACCCCGACGGGTGAGCGGCGGCCGCACCCCGTGTACGAGGGGCTGATCGCCGATCTGGACGGCGCGGCCCTGCGCGGGTTGTACGAGGACCTGGTGGTCGTGCGGCGGATCGACGCCGAGGGCACCGCCCTGCAGCGGCAGGGCCAGCTCGGGCTGTGGGCGCCCATGCTCGGCCAGGAGGCCGCGCAGATCGGCTCCGGCCGGGCGCTGCAGACCGAGGACTTCGTCTTCCCCAGCTACCGCGAGCACGGCGTGGCCTACTGCCGCGGCGTCGACCCGGCCGATGTGTTCGGCATGTGGCGCGGCACCAGCCTGAGCTGCTGGGACCCCTACGACATCAACATGGCCATCCCGGCGATCATCATCGGCGCCCAGGGCCTGCATGCCACCGGCTACGCGCTGGGGCTCAAGCGGGACGGGGTCGAGGCCGCCGCGGTCGCCTACTTCGGCGACGGCGCCACCAGCCAGGGCGATATCGCCGAGGCGCTCGGCTTCTCCGCCACCTATCAGGCGCCGGTGGTCTTCTTCTGCCAGAACAACCACTGGGCCATCTCCGAGCCGGTCGGCCTGCAGGCCCAGGTGCCGATCTACCAGCGCGCGGCCGGCTACGGCATGCCCGGCATCCAGGTGGACGGCAACGACGTGCTCGCCGTGCTCGCGGTGACCCGCTGGGCGCTGCAGCGCGCCCGTGAGGGCAGCGGACCGGCGCTGATCGAGGCGGTCACCTACCGGATGGGCCCGCACACCACCGCGGACGACCCCACCCGCTACCGCCCCACCGGCGAGCTGGAGGAGTGGCGCGAACGCGACCCGCTGACCCGGATGCTGGCCCTGCTGCAGCGCGAGGGCCTGGCCGACGAGGCCTACCTGGAGGGCGTGCGGGCCAAGGCCGACGCGGTCGCCGCCGAGCTGCGCGCGGGCTGCCTGGCCCTGCCCGACCCGGCGCCGCTGAGCATGTTCGACAACGTCTACGCCGAAGCGCACCCCCTCGTCGCGGAGGAGCGCGCCCAGTACGCGGCCTACCTCGACGGGTTCGAAGGGAGCAACTGACCGATGGCGACCACCAGGATGTCCATGGCCAAGGCCCTCAACGCGGGGCTGCGCAAGGCGATGGAGCAGGACCCCAGGGTCGTGCTGATGGGCGAGGACATCGGCAAGCTCGGCGGTGTCTTCCGGGTCACCGACGGTCTGCAGAAGGACTTCGGCGAGGACCGGGTGATGGACACCCCGCTGGCCGAGTCCGGGATCATCGGCACCGCGGTCGGCCTGGCCTTCCGCGGTTACCGGCCGGTCTGCGAGATCCAGTTCGACGGCTTCATCTACCCGGCCTTCGACCAGATCGTCTCCCAGGTGGCCAAGCTGCACTACCGGTCCCAGGGCAACGTGAAGATGCCGCTGACCATCCGGGTGCCCTTCGGCGGCGGGATCGGCGCGGTGGAGCACCACTCCGAGTCGCCGGAGGCCTACTTCGCGCACACCGCCGGTCTGCGCGTGGTGGCCTGCGCGGACTCCGACGACGCCTACGGGATGCTGCAGCAGGCCATCGCCAGCGACGACCCGGTGCTGTTCTTCGAGCCCAAGCGGCTCTACCAGCACAAGGGCGAAGTCGACCTGGACCGCGCGCTGACCAGCCGGGAACCGCTGCACCAGGCCCGGATCGCGCGCAGCGGCACCGACCTCACCGTGGCCGCCTACGGTCCGGTGGTCGGCACCGCGCTGGCCGCAGCCGAGGCCGCGGCGGCGGAGGGCGTCTCGATCGAGGTCGTCGACCTGCGCACGCTGTCCCCGGTGGACTTCGACACCCTGGAGCAGTCCGTGCTGCGCACCGGCAGGCTCGTGGTCACGCACGAGGCCGCGGTGTTCATGGGCATGGGCGCGGAGATCGCGGCGCGGATCACCGAGCGCTGCTTCTACCACCTGGAGGCCCCGGTGCTGCGGGTCGGCGGGTTCCACCTGCCCTACCCGGCCAGCAAGCTCGAGGAGCACCACCTGCCCGACCTCGACCGCCTGCTGCACGCCACCGACCGCGTGCTCGCGTACTGATCCCCTCACCTGAGTTTCCTGGAGCGGAAGTGGCCGACCTCAAGCAGTTCAACCTCCCCGACCTGGGGGAGGGCCTCACCGAGGCCGAGCTGATCACCTGGCACGTGGGCCCCGGCGAGACGGTGGCGCTCAACCAGATCATCGCCGAGGTGGAGACCGCCAAGGCCGCGGTGGAGATGCCCTCGCCGTACGCGGGCACCGTGGTGGCGCTGCACCACGAGCCGGGCAGCACGATGGAGGTGGGCTCGCCGTTCATCACCATCGACTGCGGTGGCGAGGGCTCGGCCACCGCGCCCGCCGCTGCCCCGCCCGCGGCTCCGGAGCCAGCCGCCGAGGCGCCAGCGGAGCGGGAGAGCGTGCTGGTCGGCTACGGGGCGAAGACCTCGACGAGCAACCGGCGGCGTCCGCGCAAGGACACCCCGGCCCGCCCGGCGAGCACCCCCGCGACCCCGGCCGCCACCGCACCGCACCCGGCCCCGGTCGCCACCACCCCGGCGGCACCCGCCCGGACCACTCCGGTGGCATCCGCCCAGCCCGCCGCCCGGGTCGCTCCGGCTGCTCCCGTCGGACCCGCGGCCTCGGCCGCTCCCGGCTCGCTGGCCGCGCGCAGTTCCCGGCCGGCGGCCAAGCCGCCGGTGCGCAAGCTGGCCAAGGATCTCGACATCGATCTGTCCACCGTGGTCGGCACCGGTCCGCAGGGCACGATCACCCGCCAGGACCTGTTGTCCGCCAACGGCAACGGCTCTCCCGCCGCGGCCGTGGCCCCGGTCGCCGAACCGGTCGCGCCCGCCGCGCCCGCGTTCGACCCGGCCGCCCGTGAGGACCGCGTCCCGGTGCGCGGGGTGCGCAAGCTCACCGCGGAGGCCATGGTCGCCAGCGCGTTCACCGCGCCGCACGTCACCGAGTTCATCACCATCGACGTGACCCCGACCATGGAGCTGCTGGCCGAGCTGCGGGAGAGCCCCGCCTTCGCCGGGATCAAGCTCACCCCGCTCGCGCTGATCGCCAAGGCGCTGCTGCTCGCGGTGCGCCGCAACCCGACGGTCAACTCCCGCTGGGACGAGGCGAACCAGGAGATCGTGCTCCCCCGCTACGTCAACCTGGGCATCGCCGCGGCCACCCCGCGCGGGCTGATGGTGCCCAACATCAAGGACGCCGACCGGCTCAGCCTGATCGACCTGGCCAAGGCCCTCGGCGAGCTGACCCTGACCGCCAAGGACGGCAAGACCCCGCCTGCCGACCTGAGCGGTGGCACGATCACCATCACCAACGTCGGGGTGTTCGGAGTGGACACCGGCACGCCGATCATCAACCCGGGCGAGGCCGCGATCCTGTGCCTGGGCGCGATCCGCAAGCAGCCCTGGGTGCACAACGACGAGCTGGCGATCCGGCAGGTCACCACGCTCGCGCTGTCCTTCGACCACCGGCTGGTCGACGGGGAGCAGGGGTCCCGGTTCCTGGCCGACCTGGCCGCGATCCTGTCCGACACCCGCAACTTCGTCGCCTACGGCTGAGTCGGGCGGAGTCTTCGGCTGAGTCGCGAACGGGGGTGGCGGAACGGGATCACCGCCGCCCCCGATCGTGCGATACTGGGCGCTGCTCCAACCGGGTGTCCAAGGGGAAGGGACGAGCGGAATGCCGTTCGTAGGCGTGTTCGGGCTGTTGGTACTGGCCCTGTGGATCTTCTGCATCATCGACGTGATCCGCACGCCCGACGGTGAGACCAACCACCTGCCGAAGATGCTGTGGCTGATGATCGTGATCATCATTCCCACCGTCGGTTCGATCGTGTGGCTGGTGCTCGGCCGTCCGCAGGGCCTGCTCAGCAACGATCCCGGCGCCCGGGGCGCGAACCCGAAGGTGGCCAACCGGTTCCCGGAGTACGACCGGCCGGGCAGGCACGTCGCGCAGAGCCCGGATGACGACGAGGCGTTCCTGCGCAGCCTGCGCGAGCGGGTCGAAGAGCAGCGCCGCGCCGCCCGTCAGCAGGACAAGAAGGAAGACGACAAGTAGACGTGCTGCTGGACCCGGCCGACTGCGCCCGGGAGCTGGACTGCGGCCGGTTCACCCTGCGCCGCCTGGACCCGGTCCTCGACCTGGACCTGCTGCACGCCTGGATGAACGATCCCGCCGTGGCCGAGTTCTGGGAACTGGCCAGATCCCGGCCGGAGATCGCCGACTACCTGCGTTTCCAGTCCGGCAACGGCTACTGCGCGCCCAGCCTCGGCCTGCTGGACGGGGTCCCGATGAGCTACTGGGAGCTGTACGACCCGTGGCGGGAGGGCCTGGCCGGGCACTACCCGGCCGAGCCAGGTGACATCGGCCTGCACCTGCTCATCGGCCCCGGCTCGGCCAGGGGACGTGGGCTGGGCGCCCCGCTGCTGCGCGCGGTCACCGACTGGCAGTTCGCCCAGGACCAGCGGGTCCGGCGGATCGTGGCCGAGCCCGATGTGCGCAACCTGGCCTCGATCCGGGTGTTCGAGCGCGCCGGTTTCGCCTGTCACGGCGAGCTGGAACTACCCGGCAAACGTGCCGCTTTCATGATCCGCGCCACCCCCTGAACGCGACTTTCCCCGTCTAAGCTCCGAATCGGTGATCACGACGGAGGAGGCGCGCATGGCGGAGCCGGAGCGCATGCTGGAGCCGGAGCGGGTGGCAGCGCCGGAGCGCGCAGCGGTGGCTGAACGCGATGCCGACGCGGCCGCGGTGCAGAACCTGGTGCGCTGCTGGCTACGGGAGTTCCCGGCCGAATGCCCTGCCGGGGACGTGCTGACACTGGCACTGCCCAGCCTCGGCGTCAGCGTGCGGGTCCCGCTGGCCTACACCTCCGCGGTCGGCTGGCACCGCTTCGGCCCGGTCAGCCTGCACACCGGCGCCGAACTGGACGCCACCACCCTGGCCGCCCTGCTCGCCTTCGAGGCGGCCGCCCGCCGCCAGGGCACCGCGGTGGACACCGCGGGCTTCGTCGGCCGGGTGGTCGACTCCCGCAACCGGGTCGCCCACCACCTCGCGGTCCGCGCCGGAGTGCCCGAGGACGCCGAGCCGAACCCGTTCCTGCGCGCCGAACAGGCCGCCGTGCTCGGCCATCCGCTGCACCCGGCGCCGAAGAGCCGGGAGGGCCTGAGCCCGGCCGAGGCCGATGCCTACTCCCCCGAGCTGCGCGGCGGTTTCCCACTGCACTACTTCGCCGCCGATCCGTCGATCGTGGCCGAGGACTCCGCACTGGGCCGCCCGGCGCACGAGCTGTTCGCCGAACTGGCCGGCCCGGACCTGCGGTTGCCGCCCGGCACCGTCGCGGTGCCCGCACACCCTTGGCAGGCAAGGGAAATCCGCAGCCGCCCGAGCATCCGCGCGCTGCTGGAGCAGGGTCTGCTGCACGACCTGGGCCCGCTCGGCCCGCACTGGCGGCCGACCTCCTCGGTGCGCACCCTGTTCCGCCACGACGCCCCGGTGATGCTCAAGTTCTCCCTGGGCATCCGGATCACCAACTCCAAGCGGGAGAACCTGCGCCCGGAACTGGCCCGCGGCCTCCAGGTGCACCGGTTGCTGGAGGCCGGTCTGGCCGAGGCCATCGCCGCCGCGCACCCCGGCTTCGGCATCGTCGGTGACCCGGCCTGGCAGGCGGTCAGCACCCCCGGTTCGACCGCGGAAACCGGTCTGGAGGTGGTGGTCCGGGACAGCCCGTTCGGCACCGCGGACCGGGTCGGCGTGGTCGCCGGCCTCATCGCCGACCGCCCCGACCAGCCCACCGGCCGCTCCCAGCTCGCCACCATCGTGCAAGACCTGGCCGCCCGCTCCGGCCGCCCGGTCGAGGAGATCGCCGGCGAATGGTTCGACCGGTACCTGGAAGCCCTGATCGTCCCGGTGCTCTGGCTCTACGCCGCCCACGGCCTCGGCCTGGAGGCCCACCAGCAGAACACCCTGCTGGTGCTGGACGAACACGGCTGGCCGGTCGGTGGCCGCTACCGGGACAACCAGGGCTACTACTACTCGCAGACCCGCAGCCAACGGCTGTACCGGTGGTTCCCGGACGTCGGCAAGGACCTGGGCACCTACTGCCCGGACGAGCTGATCGACGAACGCCTGGGTTACTACGTCGGCATCAACAACGTCCTCGGCATGATCGGCGCCCTCGGTTCGGCCGGCCTGGCCGACGAACGCGACCTGCTCGCCACCGCCCGCCGCACCCTCGGCCGCCTCTACGCCGAACACGGCGACGACCTCCGCCTGGCCGCCCTGCTGCTGGACGCCCCGACCTTGCCCTGCAAGGGAAACCTGCTCACCCAGGCGCACGGCATGGACGAACTGGTCGGCCCGCTGGAGTCGCAGTCGGTGTACGTGCCGGTGCCCAATCCGCTGGCGGTGCCGGGAGCCGTGGCATGACGGCCCCTGGCCTGACCGCCGGTGACGTGGGCGAGCACGGCCGGTCCGCCTGGCGCGCCGCCGGAAAGGCGTTGGTGGCCAAGGCGATCGCCGAGTTCTGCTACGAGGAGCTGCTCACCCCAGTCACCGAGGCAGACCACCACCGCCTCGTTTTCCCCGCCGCCACCTACACCTTCACCGCCACCCGCGGCGCGTTCGGGGCCTGGCGGGTGGCCGAGGATTCACCACACCGCAGCGGAATCGACGGCACCAGCAAGTCCGCCGAGGACCCGCTGCTGTTCCTCACCGACGCCCGCACCGCCCTCGGCCTGGACGGCCCGACCCTGGCCGAGGCCCTGCGCGACCTCACCGCCACCTGGACCGCCGACGCCCACCTGCTGGCCACCCGGCCCACCGCCACCGGCCTGGCCGAGTTGTGCTACGCCGAACTGGAGTCCTGGCAACAGGGCCACCCCTGCATCCTGCTCAACAAGGGCCGCCTGGGCTTCTCCGCCGCCGACACCCGCCGCTACGCGCCCGAGCACCGCCAGAGCTTCCGCCTGCCCTGGCTCGCCGTGCACCGGGAGCTGGCCGCCTTCGCCGCCGTGCCCGGCCTGAGCGCGGACACCCTGCTCGCCGAAGAGCTGGATCCCGCTACCCGCCACCGCTTCGCCGCCCGCCTGGACCACCCGGCGGACTACGTCTGGCTGCCGGTGCACCCGTTCCACCTGGAGAACGCGGTCCGCCCGCTGTTCGCCCAGCAGCTCGCCGAGGGCCGGATCGTCGAACTGGGCGAGGCCCCGGACCACTACCGCGCACTGGCCTCGGTGCGCACCCTGGTCAACGTCGACCACCCGGACAAGCGCAACGTCAAGCTGGCCCTGCTGATCCGCAACACCCTGGTCTGGCGCGGCCTGCCCGCCGAGTCCGCCGCCCAGGCGCCCGAGGTCACCCGCTGGCTGCACCTGCTGCCGCACCGCGACCCGTACCTGGCCGGGCGCATGGATCTGCTCGGCGAGGTCGCCTCGGTCGCCGTGCACCACCCGGGTTTCGCCGCGGTCCCGGACGCGCCCTACCGCTACCACGAACTGCTCGGCGCGATCTGGCGCGAACCCGCGACCGGCTACCTGGCCGAGGGCGAACGCGCCCGCTCCCTTGCCACCCTGCTGCTGACCGGTTCCGATGGCCGGGCCCTGATCGCGGAACTCGTCGATCGGTCCACCGTGGACGCCCGGACCTGGCTGGCCGCGTTCCTGCGCGCGGTGCTACCCGGCCTGCTGCATGCCTTGCACGGCAACGGGATCGCCTTCTGCCCGCACGGCGAGAACACCCTGGTGGTCTACGGTCCGGATGAGCTGCCCCGGCGGATCATGCTGAAGGACTTCGCCGAGGACGTGAAGCTGCGCACCGAGCAGCTGCCCGGCTACGCCGACCTCGCCGAGCCAGCCAAGGCCGTGTTGCTCCGGTGGCGGCCAGATCAGCTCGCGCACTCCATCCTGTCCGCCATGTTCACCGGCCACTTCCGCTTCCTCACCCCGATCCTGGAACAGCATCTGGGCGTCGGCGAGGAGGAGTTCTGGGGTCTGGTGCGCGCGGAACTGCTCGCCTATCGCGCCCGGTTCCCCGAACTGGCGGCCCAGCACGAGGAGTACGGGTTCACCGCGCCGGAGTTCGACCGGGTCAGCCTCAACCGCGAGCAGCTCACCGGCGGCGGTTTCCACGACCGGGCGGAGAAGGACGAGAACTTCGACGTCGTCCACCGCACGGTGCCGAACCCGCTGTGCGCCAGCACGTCTACGCCCGTGGTCACCCCGCCGTCGGCGTGACCAGGTCCGAGCCGGACACGTACCGCATCGCCTCGACGAACTCCGGCAGCTGCATGCGCCGGTACACCTCCTCCTCGGGCAGGTCCTCGATCCGGGTGTGCAGCCACCACAGGTTGCCGAACGGGTCCCGCACCCGGCCGACCCGGTCCCCGAAGAACAGGTAGGTCATCTCGGTGACCGACTCCGCGCCGGCGGCCACCGCCTTGGCGTGCACGGCATCCGCGTCCTCCAGGTAGAGCCGCAGGTGCGCCGGGGTGGCCGGCCAGTGCGGCCGGGAGTCGAAGAGCATGACGACCGAATCGCCGATGCGCACCTCGGCGTGCCCGATCGCGCCGGTCTCCTCATCCTGCACCCGGCCCAGCTCGGTCGCGCCGAACACCGCGCCCAGCCAGTCGATCAGCTCCGCGGTGCGCGGGCCGATGATCCACGGCGTCACCGTGTGGTAGCCCTCGGGCATGAAGCTCTTGGCGGGGAACGGAACCGTCATCGTGATCTCCTCGGTCTGCGCTGCTGGTCCGGGCGCTCGTCCGCGCCGCTGAGAACCAACCTAGGGACCAAGTAGGAACGATTCGGTCCTAGATCTCGGGCGGCTAGGATTTTCTTCCGTGGACCTGCCGATCTCCGCCGAAGGCCGCCCCGCGCTCCCCGCGACGGCCGTGCCACCGCACATCCGGGCCGAGCTGCTCGCCCGCGCCGGGGATCCACTGGCGCCGGTGAGCGGCTACGTCTACGACCCGGCGGTGGCCGCCGAGCGGGTGCGTGGGTTGCGCGCCGCGCTGCCCGGGTGGGCCAAGGTGTGTTACGCGGTCAAGGCCAACACCTACCGCCCGCTGCTGGCGGCGATGGCCCCGCACCTGGACGGCTTCGAGGTGTCCTCGGCCGCCGAAGCCGACCTGGCGCGGGCGGTGTCCCCGACGGCGCTGCTGGTCTCCGCTGGCCCTGGGAAGACCTTGCCGACGCTGAACAGACTGCTGCACAACAACATCGGCGTGGTCAACGTGGAGAGCCGGTTGGAGCTGGCCCGGCTGAACCAGGCAGCCGGGCTGGCCGGGCGACGGGTCGCGGTGACCATCCGGGTCAACCCGAAGTGGGTTGAGGTGGCCGGTTCACTGACCATGGGCGGCGCCGCCACGGTCTTCGGCTTCCCGGAGGATGAGGTCCCCGCGGCCCTGGCCACGGCCGCCGCGCTGCCGAACCTGGACGTCGTGGGTTTCCACGTGCATGCCGTCTGTCAGAACATGGACGCGGTCGCCCACGCCGCCTATGTCCGGTGGTGCCTGGAGTGGAGCGCGGCCACGGCGGCCGAGCACGGAGTCCAGCTGCGCGCCGTCGGGGTGGGTGGCGGGATCGGGGTGCCCTTCGAGGGCGGTCCCGAGTTCGACACTATGAAGTTTTGTGAGCTACTGGGCCAAGTAGAGCCTCCTTCCGGAGTGGACGTGGTCTTCGAGCCCGGCCGGTGGTGCGTCACCGACGCCGGGTGGTACGCGGCCGAGGTGGTCGACGTCAAACACGCCTACGGCACCTGGTTCGCCGTGCTGCGCGGTGGCATCAACCACTTCCAGCTACCCACCTCCTGGGACATCCGGCATCCGTTCGCCGTGCTCCCGGTGGACACCTGGCCGGTGGACTGGCCGCGGCCGGAAGCGGTGGACGTGCCGGTGACGGTGGTGGGCGAGTTGTGCACGCCGGAGGACACGCTGGCGCGGGACTTCCAGGTGTCGCGGGTGCGCGCGGGTGATCTGGTGGTGTTCCCGATGGCCGGGTCGTACGGCTACGAGTTCGCGATGCCGAACTTCCTCGGTCATCCGCCCGCCGACCGGCGGACCGTGTCCGCGGACGGGACAGGTCAGGCGAGCTGAGCCGGGTCCAGGCCGAGCAGGTCGGCCACGGCACGTTCGCCCACCGGGGTGAGGCGGACCGCGCGGCCGCTGCCGACCGGCTTGAGCCAGCCGCGGTCGCGAAACCGTTGGCAGAGCTGGGCTCCAGCCGCGCCGGCCAGGTGGGTGCGCCGCTCGGTCCAATCCAGGCAGGCCCGGACCAGGGGTCGCCCGGTGGGGCAGGACAGGTCGGCGCCCAGTTCCCCGGTCAGCCAGGCCCGGCCGGCCGGGGTGACGCCGAGGCCGTCGGCCTGGGTCAGCAGGCCGGCGGTGGTCATGGCGTCGGTAATCGCCACGCCGAGCCGTCCGGCCAGGTGGTCGTAACAGGTGCGGCCACGGGCCAGGGCGGCCGCGGCGGTGCTGGCGCGCAGGCCGGCGGGGCGCTGCGGGGCGGGGTCGAGGTGGGCAACGAGACCTTCCAGGAGTTCGGCGGTGCGCGCGTCGGCGAGTTGCACGTACCGGTGGCGGCCCTGTCGGCGTTCGGTCAGCAGGCCGCCGGACAGGAGGCGGTTGAGGTGTTCGGTGGCGGTGGAAGCGGCGACCCTGGCGTGCGCGGCCAGTTCGCCGGCGGTCCAGGCGCGGCCGTCGAGCAGGGCGAGGCAGATCGCGGCCCGGGTGGGGTCGGCGAGCAGCCCGGCGAAGGCGGCCAGCTCGGTCGAGGTCATGGCCTCATTGTGCGGCCGGACGTTTCGGCCATGACCGAAACGACCCGTGCCTAGCGTTCGTGTCATGCCTCCTGGTCAGCGTGCGTCCGTTGTGGTCAGTGAGCCCGCTCAGGTGCGGGCCGTGCTGGTGAAATCAAGCTATGCGGTGCCGACTTGGCACTGCCACTCACGAGCAGGTGAAACCGGGGTGACCGCGGATATGGCCTGGTTGCGGGCTTCCGTGGCCCGGTTCAGCAGCGGACCGGCGCACCAACGGCGGCGCTCCTTAGCATGTGCCGAGCTGGCACACGTACACCCGATGGGGTTGTTTCGGCTGGCAGCCGCAAATCCGCAGGTGGAGCCGGTATTGCTGCTGGCCGAGGCGCTGGGACTGACCGGGATCCGGGCCGAGACCGTTGCCACCGTGGCAAGGGCCTACCACCCGCACACCGCGACCGGCCCGGCTACTGATCAGGCGGCGGCCGATCGCGCGGTGGCCGAGCTGGTGACCTGCTGCGGCGGGCGCGCGGACGAGCGCACCGCGGCCCGGATCTGCCTGCTGGTCCAGTCCGCCGACGCCACCGCCGCCCTGCGCGCGGCAGTCCGCGAGCACGGCTCCGTCGAGGCCGCGCTCCGGCTCGCCCCGCCGGTCCGGCACACCCGGCGGATCAGCCCGGACGGCACCGAGTTACTGCTCGAACTCGGCGGCGACCTGGCCTTCGGCGCCGGGGCGCACGCCTGCCCCGGTCGCACCCACGCGCTCGCCCTGGTGGCGGGCCAGCTCGGAGAGGACAGCCCATGACCACCGCCTTCCACGCCCTGCACGCCGGCCCGGAACCGCTGTTGCTGCCCAACGCCTGGGACTTCGGCTCCGGCGCGATGCTGGCAGGCGCCGGATTCGCCGCCATCGGCACCACCAGCCTTGGCGTCGCGGTCGCCGCCGGACTCCCGGACGCCCAGGGCGCCGCCCGCGGCGAAACCCTGGCCCTGGCCCGGCTGCTCACCCGGCTGCCCTGCCCGGTGACGGTGGACATCGAGGGCGGTTTCAGCACGGATCCGGCCGAGGTCGGCGCGCTGGCCGCCGAACTGGCCGCGGCAGGCGTCGCGGGCGTCAACATCGAGGACGGGCGCTATGCTGGGCTCGCTGATCCCGGACAGCAGGCCGAGTTGATCAGCGCGATCCGGGTGGCGGCCCCGGAGCTGTTCATCAACGCCCGCACCGACACCTTCTGGCTGGGCCAGGGCGATCTCGGCGAGACACTGCGGCGGGTGCGCCGGTACGTCGAGGCGGGCGCGGACGGTGTGTTCGTGCCAGGGCTCGTCGACACCGAGGGCATCCGGCGGGTGGTCGGCGAGGCGGGCGCGCCGGTGAACCTGTTGTTCGTGCCAGGGCGGCACAGCGTGGCTGAGCTGGGCGAACTCGGGGTGCGCCGGGTGAGCACCGGATCGCTGTTGTTCCGGGCGGCGTTGCACGCGGTGGTGCAGACGGCGGCCGCGGTGCGGGACGGTCGCGCGACCGCCGCTGGCGTGCCAGGTTACGCCGAGATCGACCGGCTCACGGCAGGTCCAGCGGCATGAGTTCGGCGACCGTGCCGAGGATGAATCCCTGGAACTTCATTCTCTCCACCATGCCCGCATCGCCGCCGTCAGCCAGTTCGAGCTTGGGGCCGCCGGTGCCGACCATACTCAGCATCGTGGTCTGCGGTCCGTTCCGAGCCAGGTAAGCCCAGCAGTACAGGCGCTCCTCCCCGTTCGGCTGCCGGTTGTCGGCGCAGAAACCGAAAGCGGCGTCGATCCCGGCCGCGCCCTTGAACTTCACCTCGCCCTGGTACCGGAAGGAGCCATACTCCTGGTCCTTCCACTCCGGGCAGGTCCGGGTGGCCAGTTCACGCAGCTCGGCGATCAACTGCTCGGCTCGTCGACCCTGGTAGATGTGCGCGGCGCTGTTCGTCCAGTCGTGGTCGGACTGCCAGCGGCGCAGGTAGCTGACCGCGGGCGGCGTGCTCAGAGCGGCCCAGCAACTGGTCATCGGGCCGTTGTCCAGGTGCTGCTCATGGAAGCGGGTGCCGGTGCCCTGCACGGTGTCGATGGGCAGCACCGCCTGGAAGGTCAGGTGCCGGAAGACGCGTTCCTGTTCCCGCGACAGGCCCGGTGTGGTGGTCACCGGGGGCGCGGTCGAAGTGCTGCTCGCCGGGGCTGACGCGGCGGGCTGGGCGGGCTCGGCGGGCTCGGCGCAACCGGTCAGCGCCAGGCACGCGAGCAAGGTCAGCAGCGTTCGTCTCATCGTGGTCCCCCTCAGTTTGAGCGTTCGCTCAATATGGAAGCAGGTTTTAAGCGATTGCTCAAGTTCTTGTTCGCGTGATCGGCTGCGGTGATCGCGAGCGAAGGAGCTGGGGATGGTTGAGATCGGGCCACTGGCCGAGCACGAGCGGCCGGACTGGGAGGCGTTGTTCCGCGGCTACACCGACTTCTACCAGCGGGTCATGCCGCAGCAGGGCTACGATCGGGCCTGGCGGGAGTTCCGCGCCGGGACCAGGATGCACGCGCTGGGCGCTCGCCTGGACGGCGAACTGGTGGGCATCACGCACTTCCTGGTGCACCCGAGCACCTCGTCAGCCGATGTCTGCTACCTGCAGGACCTGTTCACCACACCCGCCGCCCGCGGCCGGGGCGTGGCCAGGGCGCTGATCGAGGCCGTAGTGGCGTGGGCCCGCGAACAGGACTGCGGACGGGTTTACTGGCACACCCAGGAGACGAACGCGACCGCGCGGCGGCTCTACGACCAGGTGGCGCTGAACAAGGGGTTCATCCAGTACCTGGTGCCGCTGGACTGACCGGTCAGAGGCGCTCGAAGCCGCGGCGCAGCTCCCAGTCGGTGACCGTCGCGGCGAAGGCGTCCAGCTCGGCCTGGGCGGCGCGGGCGTAGTGCCCGACCACCTCCGCGCCGAAGGCCGCCTCGGCGACCGGGCTGGCCAGCCACAGGTCCACGGCGGTGGCCAGGTCCGGCGGCAGGGTGCGCCGGTCGGTGGCGAAGGCGTTGCCCTGGAAGGGTTCTTCGAGTTCCAGCCGGTGGTCGATGCCGTGCAGGCCTGCCGCGATGACCGCGGCGACCGCGAGGTAGGGGTTGGCGTCGCCGCCGGGCACCCGGTGTTCCAGGCGCAGCGACTCGCCCCGGCCGACCACTCGGATCGGGCAGGTCCGGTTGTCCCGCCCCCAGCCCAGGGTGGTGGGCGCGAACGCGCCGGGGGCGAACCGCTTGTAGGAGTTGATGTTCGGCGCCTGGAACAGCACCAGCTCGCGGGCGCAGGCGAGCTGGCCCGCGATGAAGTGCCGCATCAGCTCCGACATCCCCTCGCCCTCGGCGAACACCGGCCGATTCTCGGTGTCGCGCAGGGACAGGTGCAGGTGGCAGGAGTTGCCCTCGCCGGAGTCGAACTTGGCCATGAAGGTCAGCGCCCGGCCGTGCGCGGCGGCGATCTGCTTGGCCCCGGTCTTGTACAGCACGGTGTTGTCGCAGGTGGTGAGCGCGTCCTGGTGACGGAAGACGATCTCGTACTGGCCGGGGTGGCATTCGCCGCGCGCGGATTCCAGGCGCAGCCCGGCCCGCACCATGTCCCGGCGGATGCGGTTGACCAGTGGGTCCACTTCGGACAGTCCGGCCACCGCGTAGTCCGCGTTGTGCCGGGTGGCCGGGCGCAGGTCGCGGTAGCCGCGTTCCCAGGCACTCTGGTAGTCCTCGCGGAACACCAGGAACTCCAGCTCCGCGCCGACCCGCGCGGTCAGGCCGCGGGCGGCCAGCCGGTCCAGTTGGGTGCGCAGGATCTGCCGGGGCGCCACACCGACCGGGTCGCCGCCGGGCCAGTGCGCGTCGGCCAGCACCAGCGCGGTGCCCTCGTCCCAGGGCAGCAGGCGCAGCGTGGCCGGATCGGGAAGCAGCGTGAAATCGCCGAAACCCGTTGCGGCGGCGTCGATGGCGTAGCCGGCGCCGGTGGTCATGTCGACGTCCACGGCGAGCAGGTAGGCGCACGCGGCCGCGCCGCCGACCCCTACCGTGTCAAGGTAGTGCTCGGCGCCCACTCTGCTGCCAAGGAGTCTGCCGGTGAGATCGGGCAGCGCCACGATCACGTTGTCCACCAGGCCATCCGCCACCGCGGCCCGCAACTGCTCCGAGGATAGCGGGACGGCCGGGCGGGTGGTCACGGGGCTCCGAAGCTGGTGAAGGCGGTGCGTGCGGGCAGGCGGTGCACGGTGCGGCCGGTGACCGCGTTGAGGATGGTGGCCGCGCGCCAGGCGCCCAGGGTGAGGTCGGGCGCGCCGACGCCGTGCGTGTGCAGCTCGCCGTTCTGCACGTAGAGACCGCCGGTGACCGCCGGGTCCAGCTCGACCCGGTGGTCGACGTTGATGCGCTGTCGGCCGCGCTCATCCCAGTGGGTGAGGTGGGCCAAGGGGTCCAGGAACGGTGGTACGCTCGCGACGTAGCCGGTGGCGAGGACTACTCGGTCGGTGTCCACTGAGTACGGCCGGTCCTGCTGGATCTCGTGGCAGCCCAGGCGATAGCGGCCATCGATCGGTTCCACCGTGCGGATTTCGGTGTGCGGGGTCAGTTCGGCGGCGACCCGGTCACCCCCTACGGTGCGTTCGTAGAGCAGGTCCTGGATCTCGGCGAGGGTGTCGGCGCTGACCGCCTTGTAGAGCTGCCACTGCGCGGGCACCAGTCTGTCCTTTGTGGACTGATCAAGGCCGCGGAAGTAGTTGGTGTAGTCCGGGGTGAAGTGCTCCAGGCCGATCTTGGAGTACTCCATGGGCGCGAACTGGCCGCGGGTCAGCCAGCGCACCCGGCTGCCGGTCTCCGGCTGGCGGCGCAGCAGGTCGAGGAAGACCTCCGCGCCGGACTGCCCGGAGCCGATCACGGTGATGTCGGCGGCCCCGGTCAGCGCGGGCAGGTTGGGCAGGTAGTCGGCGGCGTGGCAGATCTCCTTGCCCAGCAAGGGCTGGAACGCCACGGGCACTCGCGGCTGGGTGCCGACGCCGAGCACCACGTTGCGGGCCAGCAGTTCCCCGCCGTTGTGGGTGACCAGGAAGGCGGCCCGGCCCGCGTCCCAGGACACCGCGGTGACCTCGGCGTCAAACCGGCAGGAGGGCAGCGAGCGGGCGACCCAGGCGCAGTAGTGGTCGTACTCCCGGCGCGGCACGTGGAAGCGCTCGGCGAAGAAGAACGGGAACATCCGGTCGTGTTCGCGCAGGTAGTTCAGGAAGGACCAGCGGCTGGTCGGGTCGATCATGGTGACCAGGTCGGCCAGGAACGGGACCTGCAGCCGGGCGCCGTCGAGCAGCAGGCCTGGATGCCAGCTGAACCCGGCCCGCCGGTCCAGGAACACCGCGTCCAGGCCGGGCACCGCGTCGGCGAGCGCGGCCAGGCCCAGGTTGAACGGGCCGAGCCCGATCCCGGCCAGGTCGTGCACGTCCGGGCTCATCCGGTGGCCTCCGCCGTGTCCTCGGCCTCGCCCGCCTCGACCACGAGTGCCAGCAGGGCGTCCAGGTCGGCGGTGGTGGCGTGCGGGTTGAGCAGGGTGAGCTTGAGCCGGATCCGGCCGTCCACCTCGGTGCGGCCGACCACCGCGCTGCCCTCGGCCAGCAGTCGGCGTCGCAGTGCGGCGTTGACCTGGTCCGGATCGCGGTGCCGGGCCTGGAAGTGGAACACCACGGTGCTCAGCACCGGCCGGGCGGCGAGCACGAGTCGCGGGTGCGCGTCGATGGCGGTTGCGGCGTGCCTGGCCAGGTCGTGGCAGGCGTCCACCAGCACGCCGAGTCCGGTGCGGCCCAGGGCGCGGAAGGTCACCGCGAGCTTGAGCGCGTCCAGGCGGCGGGTGGTGCGCAGCGAGTAGCCGAGCAGGCTGCGGTAGCCGAGATCCTCGTCATCGGTCGGGTTGAGGTAGGCGACCCGGCGGGTGAGCGGGTCGAACGCGCTCGCGCGGCGGGTCAGGAAGCCGCCTGCCGCAACGGGTTGCCAGCCGAACTTGTGCAGATCGATCGCGATCGAGTCGGCCAGGTCGAGGCCGCGCAGCAGCGGGGCGAGCCGGTCGGAGAACAACGCGCCGCCGCCGTAGGCCGCGTCCACGTGGAACCAGGCATCGTGCGCGGTGGCGATCGCGGCGAGTACGGGCAGCGGGTCGATCACGCCGAAGTCGGTGGTGCCCGCGGTCGCGACCACCGCGATCGGCCGGTGGCCGCTCGCCCGGTCGGCCATGAGGCTGGCCACCAGGGCCGCCGGGTCCATCTGCTGGTCGGCGGTGACCGGCACCGCGACCACGGCGTCCTCGCCAAGGCCGAGGATGCCCGCGTTGCGCTGCACGGAGAAGTGCGCGGCGGCACTGCAGTAGACCCGGGGCCGCTGGGTCGGCGCGAACTCGCGGGCCAGCAGCAGGCCCATCAGGTTCGACTCGGTGCCGCCGGAGGTCAGCACTCCCCCGGCCTGATCCGGCTGGTAGCCGACGAGTTCGGCCAGCGCCCGGACCACCCAGGGCTCCAGTTCGGTGGCGATCGGGGCCTGGTCCCAGGAGTCCAGGGACTGGTTCATCGCACCGGCCGCGACCTCGGCGGCGACCGCGATGGCCAGTGGCGGGCAGTGCAGGTGCCCGACGCAGCGTGGATCGGCCGGATCGGCGGAACCGACGGCGATCAGGCGGCTCAGTTCGGCCAGCGCGGGTTCGGCGCCGATGCCCTTGTCCGGCAACGGGTTGTGCTCGACGGCGGTGGCCGCCGCGGCGGCGATGGCGGCCGGGGAACCGGCCGGGGCCGGGCCGCCGCGCTCGACGGTGCCCTTGGCCAGGGACTCCAGCACGAGGTCGAGGAGCGGGGCGAGCGCGGTGGCACCGGCGACGCCACCGGCGAGCGCGGCCGGGTCGAGCGGGCCGGGCGTGCGGCGGGCAGGTGGGGCGGCGGGCTGGTCAGCGGCGGCGGCTGCTTCGGCGCCGGTCTCCTTGCCGGGGCTGGCGGGGCTGGCGGGGCTGGCGGGCCGAGCCTCGGGGGTGGCCTGCTCGGCGGTGTCGGCCGGGCGGCGGACGGGCTCGCCGGTGTGCTCCGGGCGGTCGGAAGTCCTGGGCACGCCACCGGTTCGGGCGCTCCACTTGGCGGTCATCGGTTCGCTCCCCGTTCGGCCGCGGCGACGGCCTCGCCCAGTCGGTTGAGCACGCTGTCGGCCTCCGCGTCGGTGATGGTCAAGGGCGGCAGCAGCCGGATCACCGCGTCGGCCCGGCCGCCGAGTTCCAGGATCAGGCCGCGGCGCAGGCATTCCGCGCGGATCGCGGCGGCCAGTTCCGGTGCGGCCGGGCGGGCGCCCAGTGCGTCCGGTTCGGCCGTCGGGTCGACGATTTCCAGGCCCAGCATGAGGCCGCGGCCGCGGACCTCGCCAACGCAGTGGGTGCGTTCCTGCAGGCCGCGGAGTTCGGTGAGCAGGCTCTCGCCGAGGGTCGCGGCACGGGCGGACAACTGCTCGGCGGCGACGAAGCGCAGGGTGGCGGCGCCCGCGGCCATGGCCAGCTGGTTACCGCGGAAGGTGCCGGTGTGCGCACCGGGCCGCCAACTGTCCAAAGTGGATCGATAGACGATCACCGCCAGCGGCAGGCTGCCGCCGATGGCCTTGGACAGCACCAGCACATCCGGGGTGATCCCGCTGTGCTGCACCGCCCAGAACTCGCCGGTGCGGCCGACGCCGGTCTGCACCTCGTCCACGATGAGCGGAATGCCCTGCGCCGCGGTGATCTGGCGGATCTCCCGCAACCAGCTGTCGGGGCTGGGGATAACTCCACCCTCACCCTGCACCGCTTCCAGTATCATGGCCGCGGGTGGCAGGACGCCGGAGTGGCTGTCGGTGAGCAGCGACTCGACCAGGCGCGCGCCGATCTCGTGCGCCCGCGGGCCGCCAACCCCGAACGGGCATCGGTAGTCGTACGGGTATGGCAGTCGGGTCACGTTGAACCCGTTGTCCGCCAACGGTTCCCGCACCGCGATGTTGCCGCTGGCGGCGAGCGCGCCCGCGGTCATGCCGTGGTAGGCGCCGGTGAAGGCGAGCACGTTCTGCCGTCCGGTGGCCGTGCGGGTCAGCTTGAGCGCGGCCTCCACCGCGTCGGTGCCAGCCGGGCCACAGAAGTGGATCCGGCAGTCCGCGGCCAGTTCCGGCGGCAGGGTGTCCAGCAGCGCGGTGGTGAAGTCGTCCTTCTCCGGGGTGCTGATGTCCAGCGCGTGCAGTGGCGCGCCGGAGTCGAGCACCCGGCGGATCGCGCCGAGCACCACCGGGTGGTTGTGGCCGAGGGCCAGGGTGCCCGCCCCGGCGAGGCAGTCCAGGTATTCGCGGCCGTCGGCGCCGGTGACCCGCAACCCCTCGGCGTGCACCGGCACCACCGGGAAACTCCGGGCGTAGGTGCGCGCGGCGGACTCGCGATCCCGTTGCCTGCCCAGCACCGCCGCGAGGTCGACCTGCGCGTGCGCGGCGTCGGTCCAGGCTGTCATCAGGCATCCCCCAGGCTCGAGTGTTCGCGCGAAGGCCGTTCGGTGTCGGCGGCCACGCGACTGAAGTGGTGGGGGAGCTGGCGCCGGTCGGTGTGCAGGGCCTTCGTCCGCATCAGCCAAATCCTAATCTCGGCGGGCGGGGCTTGCGCCGGACTGCGAGGTTTTGCGATGATCGGCACATGATCAACGGAAAGGGCCTCGCCCACCGCGCGTGGTGAGCGGCCGTGACGGTGACCGTGAGCCGCGCTCCGGAGCCGACCAGCTGTCCGTACTTCTCAACCAGCCCCATACCGGACGGATGCCCGCGATCGCGGCGTTCGCCCGGGGCTTGAGCGCGCCCGAATACCGGGCGATACAGGCAGAACTGGACATCGGCGATGACTACCAGCGCGAGCTGGGCCTGTTCCTCGCCGTGGTCCGCCGAGACCTGGAAACCCTGGTCAGCGCGCTGTCCGACCCCCGGCTGCGGCCACGAGCACTGGCCGCCTCGACCCGGTTGCCGATTCCGGCCGAGGCGCTGACCGAGGTGCTGCGGACCGCGCCGCGGCGGGACCGGCTGCTGCTGTACCGGATGCTGCGGCAGTCCCGGCGGCGCGGCCTGGCCGATGAGTTCCTGCCAGAGGTGGCGGCGCGGTTCGACCTGACCGAGGCGCGCACCCTGCTGACCGCCTGTTCACCCAGCGTGATCGGGATGTGGCTACCGCGACTCGGGGCCCCGCCCGGCCTGCTGCGCAGCCTGGCCCGGCTGGTGCCGGAGGTCGTACTGGACCGGCTCGCCGCGGAGCTGCCCGGTCTGGACGAGTCGAACCAGTGGCGCTGGCGGCGGCGCAATCGTGGCCTGCTGCCGCTGCTGGTCCGGCGGATCCCCGGCGCGGTGGCCCGGTTGCTGATCTCCCCGGGTTGGGGGCTGCCGCTGGAGGCCGAGGACCGGACGCCGAGGCTGGCCACGGCGATCGTGCACGCGGCCGGGGCCGAGTTGCCCGAGGTCTTCCGCAAGCTCGGTGACAGCGGGATGGGCCCGCTACTGCTGCGTGAGCTGCCGCTCGACCGGCGGCGGGAGCTGCTCGAACAGGTGTACCCGGGGCAGGTGGCGGAGCAGGCGGGCGCGGAGTTGCTGGCCGAGTTGCCCGCGGCGGACCGGGTGCAGCTGGTCAGGACCGCGCTGGAACTGGGCGGGTCCGGGCGGCTGCCGTTCCAGGCGCTGCTGCCCGCGCCGGAGGCCGAGGCCGCGCTGGCCGAGGCGACCGGCAGTCACCGGGTGCGGACCAGGGAGTACGGCTGGCGGGTGCGGCTGGACCGGGCGGTCCGGCTCGGCGATCCGGCGCTGTTCGCCGCCGTGGTCCAGGACGCGACCAGGGCGCTGCACGATCAGGACCGGGTGCGCGCGTACGTGCTCGGCGCCCTCCGGGAGGCGCCGGCCCGGTTGCTGTCCGCGGTGCCGGTGGCGGTGCTGGCCGAGGCGGTCAGCACCGCGGTGCAGGCCAAGGACAGTTCGCAGTGGACCTTCGAGCCGCTCGCGGAGTGGTTGCGCCGCACCATCGCGGCGACCAGGGATCCGGCCCGGCAGATCGCGCTGGTGCCGTTGTTCGCCCGGTCGCAGCGGGATCGGCGGGCGCCCGCGCGGCGGCTCGCCGTCCGGCTCGCGCCCGAGGTGTGGGCGCGGCTGTGGGCGGAGCTGCGGGAATCGGTGCTGCGCGAGGCGGCGGCCGGGCGGTACGGACCGGCGTTGCGGGCCGCGGAGATGTTCGGGGCCGATCTTGACTCGGTGCCGGAACTCGACCAGCTGCTGTGGACCGTTGCCAGGCACACCAGGGATCCCCGGCAGGCCGAGACCGCGATTCGGTTGTGGCTGAACAGATCCGGGCCGCGCGGGGAGCGGGTGGGCCAGGTGGTGCGCGGCCGGCCGGAGTGGGGTGGGCAGCCGGTGGTGTGGCGGGAGGTCAGCACCCGGCGCACGGATCTGCTGGATCTGGTGCTGCCGGTGCTGGATCCGCTGCCGCGGGTGCCGCGTTCGGTGCTGCACCGGTGGACCGCGGCACAGCGCGCTCGGTACGCGGAGCGGGCGCGGGCGATCGCGCTGGACGAGCGGACCGAGCTGTGGCAACGGGTGGCCGCGATCGCCGGTGTGCGCGAGGTGCCCACGCTGATGTCGTTCACCACGAACGAAAGTCATCCGATCGTGGCAGCAGCGGTGGAAGCCCTGGGCGCGACCGCGCCGACCGCGGTGGCATTGCCGGTGTTGTTGCAGGTGGCCGGGGGTCCGAGTGGCCCGGGAGCGCGTGCCGCGGTGCGGGCGCTGCACCGGGCGCTGGACACCCTGCCGGACGCCGAATCCGTTGCGGCACTGGGGAATCTGCTCGATGAGGCCCCCTCGGTCGGCACCGCGAAGGAGGCGGCCCGGATTCTTGGTAGGCTCGCTGGCGGCGAGTCGGCACGGGTGCTGTTGCGGTTGTGGGCGAAACCCGCACTGCACCAGGATGTTCGAGCGGCGGTGGCCGGCGCGCTGGCCGGGCTCCTGGACGAACCCGGGGTGCACGAGGCGTTGACCGAGGCCCTGGCTGGTACGGCCGCGGTGCGTGGCGCGGTGCTGGCGACCGAGGTGGACCGGGTATTGCCATCCCGGCAGCCGGTGTTCGCGAGCCTGGTCGCCCGCGCGGTGTCCACGGTGGGCAAGGACAACCTGACCGAGACGGACCTCGCGTTCTGGACCTGGTGGCGTCACCTGCCGGACCGCGGTGCCACGCTGGCCGCGTTGCTGCGCCAGGACCTGCCGGAGCGGATGTGCCGGCGGGTGGCCGACTGCCTGCTGGGCTCGGTGCCGGTGGCCGAGGCACTACCGGCGTTGCGGTCCCTGCTGGCCGATCTCGTGCCGGTGGCCCGGAGCGGTGACGACTCGGCGTGGCGGCGGGTGGAGTGGTTGTACGGCGGGCGGGCGCTGCGGCACGGCGATCCGGCGGGACAGGCCGGGCTGGACCGGGTGCTGGTCGATGGGTTCCGGGCAGCCGGGATGCATCGCGAGGCGGCGGGCCTGCTCGACCTGATGGCACGGGCCTCCCTGGTGGACGGGGTGCGGACCGAGCTGTGGGATGAGCTGGTCGAGGTGGTCGACGACCGGGCGTTCCGGCTGCCCCGGGAGTTCGGGCACGGCGGCGCGTACAACCGTGCCGTGGCGGCGGAGACGGTGCTGGCCGTGGTGGATCACCTGGGCGGGCTGCCCGGGGTGGTGCCGGGGTTGCTGGCCGCGCGGTTGCTCGGGCGTGGCGGGAAGCTGGCGCGGTGGTCGGAGCCGTGGGTGCTGCGGCGGACGCGGTTGCTGGGGCATGCGGATCCGGACGTGCGGGCGGCGGCGCGGTCGCTGCGTGGCGTGCGGTGAGGCTGCCGCGGTGCCAGCCCTGCGGTGACGGCACTGCGGTGACCGCGCTGCGCTGAGACTGTCGCGGAGACGGCGGCGCGGTGAGGGTGTTGCGGCAACAGCGCTGCGGTGATGGCATCGCCGTGACAGCGCTGCGCTGAGACTGTCGCGGAGACGGCGGCGCGGTGACCGCGTTGCGGGGCCGGGTGTCGGGCGTGGGCTGGTTGCCGAGGTCGGGGTCGGGGTCGGGGTCAACCCCCGGCGAGCGGCGGGCTGCCTCTCGGGTCGCGCGCGAGTCGGCGGGCACCGGGCCGCGGTGCGCCCGGTGGCGGCAGGCGCGGGCCACGGGCGCGGTCACGGCTGGCGGACGCGGGGCGGCAGGCGCTGGGCGCGGGCCGCGGCCGCAGGCGCAGGTGCAGGTACGGCTGGCGGACGCGGGTACGGCTGGCGGACGCGGCTGGTGATGTGGGCGCGGCTGGCGGGCGTGGGCGCGACAGGCGGCGTGGGTGCGGCTGGTCTCGATCTCGCCTTGGCCCTGGCTGTCCTGCCTCGGCTCAGCCGGCCGGGACGTTCCAGCGGTAGCGGGTCCAGCCGTCCACCGGGTGGGCGCCCAGGTTGCGGTAGAAGCCTTCGGCGGAGGTGTTGCCCCAGCGGACTTCCCATTCGACTCGGCCGTCGGTGCGACGGCGGAGTTCGGCGAGCAGTTCGCGGCCCAGGCCGTAGCCGCGGTAGCCGGCGCGGACGAACAGGTCGTCGAGCCAGATGCCGGGTTGGGCGGCCCAGGTGGAGAAGGTGTTGTGCCACAGGGCGAAGCCGGCTGTGGTGCCGGGTCGGTCCGGTGGTTCGGCGATCAGGACCGCGGCCCAGGGCTGGGGGCCGAAGAGGTGTTCGGCCATGTCGGCGCGGTTGAGGGTGAGGGTTTGGTTGCCCTCGTAGGTGGCGTGTTCCTGGATCAGGTCGCAGATGTCGTCCAGGTCCGCTGGGGTGGCCTCGCGTACCGGCATCAGAAGCCCTCGGGGTTGTGCGCCAGGGTGCCGTCCAGGGCGGTGGCGCGGACCTGTGCCGCGTCGAAGCCCTCGGTCACCGGGTCGGCCGACAGCACGGCGAAGTCGGCGAGTTTGCCAGGGGTCAGGGTGCCCACCCGGTGTTCGCGGAAGGCGGCGTAGGCCGAGCCCCAGGTGTAGGCGCGCAGGGCCTGTTCCGGGGTGAGGCGTTCGGATTCCGGGCCGAAGGGGACGCCGGTGGCGGTGTGCCTGCGGACCATGTCGGCCATGCCCAGCAACGGGTTCCCGTTCACCACCGGACGGTCCGAGCTGCCTGGCAGCGGGATGCCCGCGTCCAGGAAACTGCGCTGGCGGTAGCACCAGTCGATCCGGTGGTCGCCCAGGGCCGAGGCCATGCCGTCGCCGAGTTCGCTGAGGAACCTGCCCTGCGGGACCGGGATGACGCCGAGTTCGGCGATCCGGGCGATCTCGGCCGGGCCCGCGATGGCGCAGTGCTCGATCCGGTGGCGGTGGTCGGGGCGCGGAGTGCGGTGCAGCGCGGCGGCGTAGGCGTCCAGGACCTCGGCGATGGCGCGGTCGCCGATGGCGTGGGTGGCGATCTGCCAGCCCGCGGCGTGCAGGCGGTCGATCAGCTCGCGCAGGTCGGCCTCGGGCAGCTGGAAGTAGCCGCGGTTGTCTGGGTCGCCGGCGAAGGGCTCGTGCATGGCGGCGGTGCGGCCGACCAGTGACCCGTCGGCGAAGATCTTCACCGGGCCGATGCGCAGGTGGTCGTCGCCGAAGCCGCTGTGCAGCCCGAGGTCCAGGCCGAGGCTGACCTGGTCGGTCGGATGCCGGTCCAGCTCGTGCAGGGCGTCGGAGATGACCATCAGGGTGGTCCGGACGTGCAGCTTCCCGGCGGCGCGGGCGCGCTGGTAGGCGGCGATCTCCAGCGGGGTGCGGCCGATCCAGCCGCCGCCGACCCCGGCCTCCTGCACGCTGGTAATGCCCTCGGCGAGGTACTGCCTGGTGGCGCGGTCGATCGAGCGCTCGACCACGTCTAGGGGGGTCGGGTAGACCAGCGGTCGCAGCAGCAGCTGGGCCTGTTCGCGGAGCAGGCCGGTGGGGTCGCCGTGTTCGTCCCGGCCCAGGTCACCGCCTTCGGGCACGGTGGCCAGGTCGAGCTTGCCCAGGACCAGGGAGTTGACCACACACATGTGGCCGGAGGTGTGCTTGAGCCACACGTGGTGGTCTGGGGCGGCGCGGTCCAGGCCGGTGCGGGTCGGGTGGCCACCGGCGAGTTTGGTCTGGTCGTAGCCGCTGCCGATCACCCAGCTGCCCGCGGGCTGCCCGGCCGCGCGGCGGGCGATGGCGGCGTAGACCTCCTGGGTGCTGCGGCAGTCGTTGAGCGGGACCTCGTCCAGGCTCATGCCGTACCAGGACAGGTGGTTGTGCGCGTCGTGGAAACCGGGGGTCACGGTCGAGCCGCCCAGGTCGATCCGTTGCCGGGCGGACAGGTCCGCGCAGTCCTGGCCCAGGGCCACGATCCGGCCGTCGAGCACCGCGAGGGCGTCGGTGACCCCCGCCGCGCCACCGGTGCGCACCCGCGCGTTGTGGAAGACCGTGTCCACCCGCATTCGCTGCCTCCCTTGACCTTCCGCCGTGCGTCAGGGACTCTATCGATCGATCGATCGGGAGTCGAGACCCTGATCGCCGAGGAGAGGGCGGGCCGTTGGAGCGCACCGTGCAGCACACCGAGGCCGACGGGGTGGCGGTGCTCGCGCTCAACCGGCCGCACCGGCTCAACGCGGTGGCCCCAGCGCTGGTCACCGACCTGGTGGCGGCCCTGCGCGCGGTCGCCGACTCCCCCGCTCGCGCGGTGCTGCTCACCGGCAACGGCCGCGCCTTCTGCGCGGGCCACGACCTCAAGGAGCCGGTGGAGTCTGGCGACGGGCACGCGAGCAGGCTGCGACTGGAGCAGATCCAGGAGGTCACCCGGCTGATCAGGGGCCTGCCGCAGCCGGTGATCGCGGCGGTGCACGGATACGCGCTGGGTGCGGGGGCGGAGTTCGCGCTGGGCTGCGATCTGGTGCTGGCCGCGCCGGACGCGATCTTCGGGTTTCCCGAGGTGAGCCTGGGGCTGAGTGTGACCGGGGCGGCGTCGCGGTTGCTGCCGTTGCTGGTGGGGCCGTTGAAAGCCAAGGAGTTGCTGCTGCTCGGGGAACGGGTGGACGCGCGCACGGCGCTGGAACTCGGGCTGGTGAACGCGGTGACCGGGGCCGGGGAGTTGCTGCCCACGGCGATGGAGTGGGCGCGGCGGCTGGCGGCGCAGCCTGCACAGGCGATGACCCTGGCCAAGCGGGCGCTGGATCGCGGGATCGACTCGAGCGTGGAGGGGGCATTGGAGTTGGAGGTGGCGCACGCGCTCATCACCGACGGGTCGGCGGATGTGACCGCGGCGACGGACGGGTTCCGGCGGCGGGCCGATGGCTAGGCGGGGCGGGGAACAGGGACGGGCGGGGGCCGGCGAGGCTGGGCGGGCAACGGTTGCGGGCCAGGCTGGGGCGCCTGCGCGGGGCGGAGAATCCGAGCAGGCAGGGCAGTCCGAGCAGGCAGGGCAGTCCGAGCAGGCAGGGCAGGACGGGGCGTTGGGGGCGGGCGGGGAATCCGGGCGGGCTGAGGAGCTGGCGACGCTGGTTGCCGTTGCGGCGCGACGGTGGCCGGAGCGGGTGGCCTGGACCTTTGACCAGACCGGGGTCGAGCTGAGTTTCGCCGAGGTGCATCGGCGGTCCGATGAACTCGCGTTCGCGCTGGCCGCTCGTGGGGTGCGGCCAGGTGACCGGGTGGCGCTGATGTTGCGCAATCAGCCGGAGTTTCCGTTGTGCTGGCTGGCGATCGCCAAGCTTGGCGCGATCATGGTGCCGGTCAACGTGCAGTACCGGGAGCTGGACGCCACCCACGTGCTCGCGCATTCCGGGGCACGGATCGTGGTGGCGGCGGCGGAGTTCGCCGGGTTGCTCGACTCCATCCGGGAGCGGACCGAGCTGGAAGTGGTGCTGACCGCGGCGGAACTGGGGGCCGCGCCTGCGGTGACGTTGGTGGCTCCGGTGCCGGAGCAGGCGGTCAACATCCAGTACACCTCGGGCACCACCGGGCGACCCAAGGGTTGTGTGTTGCCGCATCGGTACTGGCTGACCCTGGCCCAGGGACTGGTGCGGGACTTCCCCGCCATTGACGAGCGGGATGTTCTGCTTACCGCGCAACCCTTTCACTACATCGATCCGCAGTGGAACGTGGTGCTGGGGCTGCTCGCGGGGGCGCGGCTGGTGGTGCTGGACCGGTTCCATCCGGCCTCCTTCGCCGAGCGGGTCCGGCACCATGAGGTCACCTGGTTCTACTGCCTCGGGTTGATGCCCACCTTGCTGCTGCGGCAACCGCCCTCGGCGCTGGACACCGCGCACCGGGTGCGGGCGGTGTACGCCTCCGCGATCCCGCTGGAGCTGCACGGCGAACTGGAGCGGCGCTGGGGGGTACCCTGGTTCGAGGCGTTCGGGATGACCGAGACGGGTGGGGACATCCGGGATTCGGTGGCGGGGCACGAGACCCGGGTGGGCACCGGGTGTCTTGGGCTGCCCACGCCGGAGCGGGAAGCCATGATCGCCGATGAGGCCGGTGAGCCGTTGCCGCGCGGGCACACCGGCGAGCTGGTGTTGCGGGGCAGCGGGATGATGCAGGGGTACTACCGGGATCCGGCGGCGACCGCGCTGGCCTTCCGCGGTGGCTGGTTCCACACCGGTGATCTGGCCCGGATGGACGAGCGGGGCCGGGTCTACTACGTGGGGCGCACCAAGGACATGATCCGGCGCAGTGGCGAGAACATCGCGGCGGCCGAGGTGGAGCAGGCCTTGCTGCTGCACCAGGGCGTGCGGCTGGTGGCGGTGGTGGCGGTGCCGGATGAGCTGCGCGGAGAAGAGGTGCTCGCCTACGTGGTCCCGGCCGACGGGGTCACCGCGGATCCCGTCGCGCTGGCGGAGTTCTGCGCCGGGCAGCTGGCCTACTTCAAGGTGCCGCGGTTCTGGGTGTTCCGGGACGCCTTGCCGTTGACCGCTTCGGAGCGGGTGGCCAAGGGCGAGCTGCCCCGGGTGTCCGCCGGGAGTTTCGACCGGGTCGAGGCGCGATGGGTGTGACCGGGTTCCGGCACGACACGCCGGTGTACTTCGACGAGCTGGACCTCAACGGGCACCTGCACAACACCCGGTTCGCGCTGCACGTGGAGCGGGCGACCTCGGCCCTGTTCGAGTCCCTCGGCTACGGCTGGACCAGCTTCGCCGACCGGCATCCCGATCTGGTGTACGCGGTGCGCGAGCTGAACCTGGAGTTCCTCGCCCCGTTCAGCTCTCCCGGTCCGCTGCGCACCGAACTCTGGGTGCGCCGCCTGGGCCGCACGAGCTGTGTGTACGGCTTCCGCTGCACCGATCCGACCGAGGGTCCGACCTACGCCAGGGGGCGGCGGGCGGTGGTGAAGCTTGGCCCCGGCGGTCGTCCGGAACCGTGGTCTGCCACCATGCGTGACATCCTCGCCGGGTTGCACCGGGCCGAGGAGCCCCCAGCGGACGAGGAGCGCCGGTGACCGTGACCAAGGCCGCCAAACCCGCGCCCGCCGCGGAACGCATCCGGCAGGCCGCGCTGACCCTGTTCGCGGCCAAGGGTTTCCACGGCACCGGGATCCGGGATCTGGCCGAGACCGCGGGACTGTCCTCGGCCAGCCTGTACCACTACATGGGCACCAAGGAGGACCTGCTGCTGGCGATCATGCGCGAGTGCATGACCCGGCTGCTGACCGCGGGCAGGCGGGTGTTCCTGGACGATCCGGATCCGCGGTCGCGGCTGGCGGGACTGGTGCAGGTGCACGTGCTCAGTCACGCGGTGCACCCGCTGGAGACCGCGGTGGTGGACAACGAACTACGCGCGCTCTCCGCGACCGCCCGCGCTACCATCGTGGCCCAGCGGGATGAGTACGAGGACCTGTGGCGGGCGGCCATCGAGGACGGCTGTGCCAGTGGCGTTTTCCGGACCTCGGCCCCGGCGGTGACCCGGCTGGCGCTGTTGGAGATGTGCAGCGGGGTGGCCCGCTGGTACTCGCCGCGCGGCAGGCTGGCGCTGACCGAGCTGGCCACGCACTTCACCGAGATCGCCTACGGCGCGCTGCACGCGGAACCGTCCACAGTGGACGTCGAGGCGGCGCGGCGGCGGACCAGGCTGGTCACCGAGGTGTGGGGCGTGCCGGTGCGGCGTTGAGGGTCTCGCCGGTCGGCGTGCGCGCCGTGCAGACCAGCGGCTGACCCGGTGCCGCGGTGCGGGTGGCCAGCACGCGTTCCCGGCTGCGGCCCTTGTCCAGGGTGATCACGCAGGTGAGTCCCGCTGACGGAGTGGCGATGGCGACCTTGGCCTCCGCGCCCGCCGGGATGAGGACCTCGGTGCGCCACGGCGGGGTGACGCTGTTCGCGGTGGCCGGGGCGGGCGCCTGGGTGCGGTCGGCACCGCTGCCCTGGCTGTACTCGACGCTGACCGGGCCGGTGCCGCCGGTGACCTGGTAGGTGACCGCGTAGGCGTCGATCGGGCGGTACACCACGGTCAGCAGGTAGGTCAGGTAGGCCGCCGCGACCAGGCCGACCACGCCGAGCGAGGCCAGCACCGTGCGCATCGCCGGGGAGAGCGCCTTCACCCGGCCAGCTTCCCACCGGGTGGCGCGACACCGGTGGGAAGCCGGGTGGATCGGGCGTGTCCGGGCCGGAAATCCGGCCCTGGTCGGCAGGTGCGCGCCGGGCACTCGTCGGGGACCTGGTGGCTGCCGGCGCGCACCTGCCATGCCCTCGGACTAGATCAGGATCTCGCAGTTCTGCCGGACCTCGATCCGCCGGTCGCAGCGGTCCGCGCCGCCCGCGCCGCCGTTGCCGACGTCATAACCGCTGGGGTCGATCAGGGTGTCGTTGCCCGCGCCGCCGGCCAGCTGGTCGTTGCCCGCGCCGCCGTTGATCGTGTCCGCGCCCGCGCCACCGCTGATGATGTCCTCGCCCAGGCCGCCATTCAGCTCGTCCGCGCCCAGGCCGCCGGTGATCTGGTCCGCGCCTGCCTCACCGTCGACCCGGTCGGCCCCGGCGCCACCGGTGAGGATGTCGTTGCCCAGGCCACCGAAGATCGTGTCCGCGCCGGGACCGCCGTTGAGCTGGTCGTTTCCGGTCTCGCCGCGCAGCAGGTCGGCGCCTGCCTCGCCGTCGGCGGTGTCGTTGCCCGCGCCGCCGATGAAGGTGTCGTCGCCCGCGCCCAGGCAGACCACGTCGTCCCCGCCGAGGCCGAAGACCACGTCGTCGCCGCCCAGGGTGACCACCACGTCCACGCCGGGCGTGCCGACGAAGACGTCATTGGCGTTGGTGCCCACGAAGGTGGCGCTGCGACCGGCACAGGTCTCCTGGGCTGGGGCGGCGTAGGCGGCCACCGTCGGCACCAGCAGCGCGGCACTGGCCAGCGCGGCCACCGACATCGACCTCAGCAGCATTCTTCCCTTGTCCCGCAACGTACTCACGATCCTTCCGCATCGGGGCCCCGGTCGACCGGCTGTCCACAGTGGAGGGACAACCGGCCGGCCGGGGATACGGAAGGGACGCTACGGCGGCAAAACTTGGACTCGAAGGCCCCGAGGGGTGATACCGGCGGCACCCCGGGAAAGGGCGAATCCCGCCGCCTGGCTCAGTTGTGCAGGAACTTCGGGTCGCGCTTGTCGATGAAGGCGGCCATGCCTTCCTTCTGGTCCGCGGTGGCGAAGGTGGCGTGGAAGAGCCTGCGCTCGAACCGGACGCCCTCGGCCAGGGTGGTCTCGTAAGCGCGGTTCACCGCCTCCTTGGCCATGATCGCGATCGGCGCGGACATGCCGGCGATGATGGTCGCGGTGGCCAGCGCGTTGTCCAGCAGGTCCGCCGCCGGGACGATCCGGGACACCAGTCCGGCCCGCTCGGCCTCCTCGGCGCCCATCATCCGGCCGGTCAGGCACAGCTCCATCGCCTTGGCCTTGCCGATGGCCCTGGTCAGCCGCTGCGAGCCGCCGATGCCGGGGATCACGCCGAGCTTGATCTCGGGCTGGCCGAACTTGGCGTTGTCCGCGGCCAGCAGCACATCGCAGATCATGGCCAGCTCGCAGCCGCCGCCCAGCGCGTACCCGGCGACCGCGGCGATCAGCGGCTTGCGCACCTGGGCGAGCTGGTCCCATTCGGCGAACCAGTCGTCCAGGTAGACCTGCGGGTAGCCGTTGGGCCGCATCTCCTTGATGTCCGCCCCGGCCGCGAACGCCTTGGCCGAGCCGGTGATCACGATCGCGCCGATGTCCGGGTCGCGGTCGAGTTCGCGGGCCACCGTGGTGACCTCGCGCATCAGCTCCAGGTTCAGCGCGTTGAGCGCCTTGGGGCGGTTGAGGGTGATCAGGCCGACCCGGTCATGCCGTTCGACGAGGATGGTCTGGTGGCTCACGCCTGTTCTCCCTTGGCCGAACGGTCACGGATGGCGTTGATGATGCCGGAGAAGTCGGTGCCCGCGCCGCCGTCCGCGGCGTAGGCGCGGAACAGTTCGGCGGTGTGCTTGCCCAGCGCGGTGTCCGCGCCGGTCTCGGCCGCCGCCGCCTCGGCCAGGCCGAGGTCCTTGAGCATCAGCGCGGTGGCGAAGCCGGGCTGGTAGTCCCGGTTGGCCGGGCTGCCGGGGACCGGGCCGGGCACCGGGCAGTTGGTGGTCAGCGCCCAGCACTGGCCGGAGGCGGTGGAGGCCACGTCGAAGAGGGCCTGGTGGGACAGGCCGAGCTTCTCGCCGAGCACGAACGCCTCGCCGACGGCGACCATGGAGATGCCCAGGATGAGGTTGTTGCAGATCTTGGCGGCCTGGCCCGCGCCGGAGTCGCCGCAGTGCACCGAGCGGCGGCCCATCACGGCCAGCAGGCCCTCGGCGCGGGCGAAGTTGTCGGTGGAGCCGCCTACCATGAAGGTCAGGGTGGCGGCCTGGGCGCCGACGACGCCTCCGGAGACCGGGGCGTCGATCGCGGCGTGCCCCGCGCTGACGGCTGCCTCGGCGGCCTGCCGGGCGGCGGCCACGTCAATGGTGGAGCAGTCCAGGAACAGGGTGCCGGGCTTGGCCTCGACCAGGACCTCGCGGTAGCAGTCGAGCACGTGCCCGCCGCTGGGCAGCATGGTGATGACCACCTCGGCCTCGCGCACGGCCTGCACCGCGCTGCCCGCCGGGGCGACGCCGGCCGCTTCGGCGGCGTCCACCGCGGCGGCGACCGGGTCGTAGCCGTGCACGGTGTGCCCGGCCTTGACCAGGTTGGCGGCCATCGGGCCACCCATGTTGCCCAGGCCGAGGAATCCGATGACGGTCATGCCGTACCTCCGAACACGGGCTGCTGCCCAGGCTGGGCGAGGAAGTAGCTCTCCACCGTGGCGTCGTCGACCTCGGCCAGGGTGGCCGGGCGCCAGGTCGGGTTGCGGTCCTTGTCGATCACCGCGGCGCGGATGCCCTCGCCGAGGTCCGGTGCGGTGAGGAACCGGCTGACCAGGCGGTGTTCCAGGTTGAGGCAGTCCTCCAGGGTGGCCAGCCCGCGGGCGGTGCGCAGCGCGCGCAGGGTCACCTTGACCGCGGTGGGCGCCTTGGCCTGGATCTCCTTGGCCGCGGCCTCGGCGGCCGGGTGCCCGCTGCCGAGCAGGTTGTCCAGGATCTGCTCGACGCTGTCCGCGGCGTAGCAGGAGTCGATCCACTCCCGGTCGGCGGCGAACTGGCCCGCCGGGGGGACTTCGGCGCGCGCGGCGATCTGCACCAGCAGCTCGTCGGCGGGCAGCTCGGCCAGTTCGGCCAGTGCGGCGCTGGGCAGGTACTGGTCGGCCAGGCCGAGCAGGACCGCGTCCGCGGCGCCGACCCGGCCGCCGGTCAGGCCCAGGTGCGTGCCCAGTTCACCGGGCGCGCGGGAGAGCAGGTAGGTGCCGCCGACGTCGGGGATGAAGCCGATGGAGACCTCGGGCATGCCGATCGCGGAGCGTTCGGTGACCACCCGGACCGAGCCGTGCGCGGACACGCCGACCCCGCCGCCCATCACCAGGCCGTCCATGAACACCACGTACGGCTTGGGGTAGTTCGCGATCAGCGCGTTGATCAGGTATTCCTCGCGCCAGAACTCGATCGGTCCGTCGGTGCCGTCCTGGATGGCCTGGTAGATGCTGCGGATGTCGCCGCCCGCGCACAGGCCGCGTTCGCCCGCGCCGTCGAGCAGCACCGCGTGCACCGCCGGGTCCTGGGCCCAGCCGGTGAGCGCGGCGCCCATCTCACGCAGCATGTCGTCGCTGAGCGCGTTGATCGCCCGCGGGCGGTTGAGGGTGATCCGGCCGACGCCACCGCTGACCCGGATGAGGATGTCGCTCATTTGTCACCGCCCATCAGCCCACGGGAGACGATGACCCGCATGATCTCGTTGGTCCCTTCGAGGATCTGGTGCACCCGCAGGTCACGCACGATCTTCTCCACTCCGTACTCGGCGAGGTATCCGTACCCACCGTGCAGTTGCAGCGCCTGGTTCGCCACTTCGAAACCGGTGTCGGTGGCGAACCGCTTGGCCATCGCGCACAGCCGGGTGGCCTCCGGGTGCCGGGCGTCCAGCGCCGAGGCCGCCCGCCACAGCAGCAGCCGGGCCGCCTCCAGTTCGGTGCCCATGTCGGCCACGGTGAACCGCAGCGCCTGCTGCTTGCTCAGCGGCCCGCCGAACGCGGTGCGCTGGCCCAGGTGCGTGATCGCCTTGTCCAGCGCGGCCTGCGCGCCGCCGAGGGAGCAGGCGGCGATGTTGATCCGGCCGCCGTCCAGGCCGGACATGGCGATGCGGAAGCCGTTGCCCTCGCCGCCGATCAGGTTGGCCGCGGGCACCCGCGCACCGTCCAGGATCACCTGCCGGGTGGGCTGGGCGTTCCAGCCCATCTTCTGCTCGTTCGGACCGAACTCCAGGCCGGGCGTGTCCCTTGGCACCGCGAACGCGGACACCCCGCTCGCGCCCGGACCGCCGGTGCGGGCCATGACCAGGTAGAAGTCCGAGGACCCCGCGCCGGAGATGAACTGCTTGACCCCGGTGAGCACGTACTCCTCGCCGTCCCGGACCGCGCTGGTGCGCAGCGCGGCGGCGTCCGAGCCCGCGTCGGGTTCGGTGAGGCAGTAGCTGGCCAGCAGGTCCATCGAGACCAGGCCGGGCAGCCAGCGCGCGCGCTGGGCGTCGTCGCCGAAGCGGTCGACCATGCCCGCGACCATGTTGTGGATGGACAGGTACCCGGCGATGGACGGGCAGCCGGTGGCCAGGGACTCGAACACGAGCACCGCGTCCAGGCGGCTGAGCCCGGACCCGCCGTGCTCCTCGCCGACGTAGATGCCGCCCATGCCCAGCTGCGCGGCCTTGCGCAGCACGTCGACCGGGAAGTGCTTGCGCTGGTCCCAGTCCACCGCGTGCGGGGCGAGGTGTTCGGCGGCGAAGTCGGCTGCCATCTCCCGGATGGCGCGCTGGTCCTCGTTGAGCCCGAACACGTCCGGCCGGATCTCGGAGATGGTCATCGGCTCAGTCCATGGTCGGGATGACGAAGGACGCGCCTTCCTTGACCCCGGAGGGCCAGCGCGAGGTGACCGTCTTGGTCCTGGTGTAGAACTTGAACGAGTCGGGTCCGTGCTGGTTGAGGTCGCCGAAGCCGGAGCGCTTCCAGCCGCCGAAGGTGTGGTAGGCCACCGGCACCGGGATCGGCACGTTGACGCCGACCATGCCGGCGCGCACCCGGCGGGAGAAGTCGCGGGCGGTGTCGCCGTCCCTGGTGAAGATCGCCACGCCGTTGCCGTACTCGTGCTCCGACGGCAGTCGCAGCGCCTGCTCGTAGTCCTCGGCGCGCACGATGACCAGCACCGGGCCGAAGATCTCCTCCCGGTAGATGCTCATCTCCGGGGTGACGTGGTCGAACAGGCAGGCACCGAGGAAGTAGCCGTCCTCGTGGCCCTCCAGGGTGAAGTCGCGGCCATCGGCCAGCAGGGTCGCGCCGTCGGCCACGCCCGCGTCGACGTAGCCGCGGACCTTCTCCAGCAGTCCGGCGCTGGAGAGCGGGCCGAACTCGGCCTGCGCGTCGAAGGAGTGGCCGATGCGCAGTTCCTTGACCCGCTCGGCCAGCTTCTCGGCGAGGGCGTCCGCGGTGGCCTGGCCGACCGGGACGGCGACCGAGATCGCCATGCAGCGCTGCCCCGCGGAGCCGAAACCGGCGCCGATCAGGGCGTCCACCACGCCGTCCAGGTCCGCGTCCGGCATGATGATCATGTGGTTCTTGGCGCCGCCGAAGCACTGGGCGCGCTTGCCGTTGGCGGTGGCGGTGGAATAGACGTAGTGCGCGATGTCGGAGGAGCCGACGAAGCCGACCGCCTCGATCCGCGGGTCGGTGAGGATGGTGTCCACCGCGGTCTTGTCCCCGTTGACCACGTTGAGCACGCCCGGCGGCAGACCGGCTTCCAGGAACAGCTCGGCGATCTTCAGCGGCACCGAGGGGTCCCGCTCGGAGGGCTTGAGGATGAAGGAGTTGCCGCAGGCGATCGCGGGGGCGATCTTCCACAGCGGGATCATCGCGGGGAAGTTGAACGGGGTGATCCCGGCGACCACGCCCAGGGGCTGGCGCAGCGAGTGCACGTCGATGCCACCGCCGGCGCCGTCGGTGAACTCGCCCTTGAGCAGGTGCGGGGCGCCCGCGGCGAACTCGACCACTTCGAGCCCGCGCTGGATGTCGCCCTTGGCGTCGGCGATGGTCTTGCCGTGCTCACTGGAGAGCAGCTTGGCCAGCACGTCGAGGTCGCGCTGAGCCAGGTCCAGGAAGCGCAGCAGCACCCTGGCCCGCCGCTGCGGGTTCCAGGCGGCCCATTCCACCTGGGCGGCGGCCGCGTCGGCGATGGCCGCCCTGGTCTCCTCGACCGAGGCGAGCGGCACTCTGGCCTGCACCCGCCCGGTGTTGGGGTCGTAGACGTCGCCGAAGTTCCCCGAGGTCCCGGGAACCGGCTTGCCGCCGACGAAATGGGTCAGTTCGTGGACCATGGACGCACCCCGCTGTGCTCGGCGAACCCGCCGCGCAAGGGATTGCCTCGCGGGCCGGTGAGTGATCAGTGCCACCCACGGCCGAACATATAGTAGGACGTCCGACTATGTCGATGCAGAGTGACGGAAGTCCAAGTGTTCCCCCAGTGCGGACAGGCCGCCGGGCCGCTCGACCCGGACCACCGCGGGCGGTCCGGCGGCGGCGATCAGGCCGGGCAGGACACTCGCGGGGCCGGGCATCGGCGCCCAGGGGCCGGTCGGTGGCGTCAGCGGCCCACCAGGTCCCGGCTGATCAGCGAGGGCAGGTCGACCCCGCACCGCTCGGCCAGTTCGCGCACCGGGTCCGGCAGCGGCAGCAGCTTGCGGATGTCCTTGGTCGACGGGACGCCCTCACTGCCGCCGATCAGGCTGTGCGGGGTGCTCAGCCCGGACAGCTGGTAGCTGCGCCAGGTCGGCGGCTTGCCCTCGGTGAAGGCCAGCGAGCGCCCGCTCCACAGCAGCAGTGCCATGGTGCGGCGGTTGCTCACCACCACCGCGGTGCCGCCCTGTTTGCTGACCGCGGCGAAGTCGGTGATCATCCGGGCTGCCTCGCGCAGCGGTCGCCGGCATTCGCCGGTCACCACCCACGCGCCGTCCAGCCGGTCGATCTCGAACCCTCGCTCGCGCAAATCCTCCTGTACGGCCGCACTCGGTTCGTCCACCGAGTTCTCGGCCAGTTCCAACACCTGCTCGACCTCGGTCACCGTGGTCGTTCTCCCTTCGAACCGCCGAAAGTCCGGCAACAGCGGTTCCACCAACTCGGGCCTGCCGAACGCGGCCCATTCATAACAGCGCTCCCACGCGTGGCGCGCGGTCCGATCGGCGGCTGAGCCGCCCTGCAGATCGGCGTCCTGCAACAACAGGGCGAGGCAGGCGGCGAGCAGGGTGCTCAGCCGCGCCTGTGCCTGGTCGGGCAGTGCCTTCTGCTCGGTCTCGGTGGGGCACAGGGCCTGTGCCAGCTCGCCGAGCCCGGTTCGCCAGTCGTCGTCGTGGCCCCACACGCCAGCGGCGATGAGGTCCAGGTAGAGGCAGGTGATCAGCATCCGCACCGGCAGCGGCGAGTCCGCGGTGATCGCGGCCAGCCAGCGGCGGGTGTGCGCGCGGACCTTGTCCCGGTCCTGCTCCGGGATCAGCAGTCCGCCGCCGTGGCCCTGCTCGGCCAGCTCGCCGACGGACCAGGCGCCCGGGCGCGGACCGGGCAGCACGGACACCGCGCCGGGCAGCACCCGCTCGGCCAGCGGGGCGCCCAAAACCGAATGGGTGAACCCGGCGAAGGCGGCCCAATCCGGCCGGAACGGCAGTTGATCAGCGGTAAACTTGCCGAGGGTGTCGGTGAACCGGGTCAGGCGGGCCGGGTCGGCGAGCAGCTCCGCCGCGGGCCGGTCGGAGAGGCCCCACTGAGCCAAACCTTGGGTGCTGACCTGTTCGGCGCGGGACGCGCACGCGGTCAGATCGGTGACGTGCACGCTGCCGGAGGCGACCCGGCGCTCGTCCACCAGGGCGCTCACCCGGAGCGCGACTCCAGGTTCCTCGGCGGGGATCCGGGCGCGCACGGGACCGTCGACGTACAGCTCGGCCGCGGGCACGCGATGGGCGGCGAGCCAGCCGTTGTCGGTCAGGGTTTCCACGATGACGCCGTGGGTGCCGCGCGGCACCAGGAACTCCACCACCGTAGTGTCGTCCTCGCGAAATGCGCCGAGCAGGCGGGGTCCCCTAGCGGGCCGGGATGTGTCCTGGGCCACAACGGTTTTGGGCGGCAGTGGATCTCCATTGCCTTCGGGCGCAACGGTTGTCGCGCCGTCCGGCGCAACGGTTGTCGCGTCCTCGGGCAGCACGGGTTCCGCGCGCGGGTGCAGACCGGCCAGCACGCAGTCCCCGCCGTCGGCGACCGAGCGCAGCAGCCCGGACTCGGTGAGGTGGCCGCCGGCCAGCGCGGTCCAGCGGCCGTTGGTGGCCTGCCACTCGATCAGCGTCGCGCCCGCGGGCGCGGTGCGGACCTCGCGTGGCTGGAGGTGCTCGGTGAGCGCGCGCACCGCGGCCGGGTCGGCGGCGGGTGCGGTGAGGCCGAGGGCGCGGGTCGGTCCGGCGGGCAGCTGGGCGAGCAGCGGCTGGGCGAGGTTGCCGAGGAAGCGCAGTCCGGCCTCGCGGGTGTGCGCTGGCACCATGGCGATGGCGATCTCGTCCAGGGTGTCGGCCAGCCAGGACGGCAGGGTCAGCGCCTGCCCGAGGTCGGCCAGCCAGGTGCCGAGATCGGCGAGGGCCGCGGGCCCGTCGTCCAGGCTGCCGCGCACGGCCAGCCACAGGCCGCCGCCCTGCCAGCCGGGCAGGGTCGGATCGCCGGAGCCGACCGCCACCCACACCCGGTCCTCGCCCAGCAGCACGGCGAGGCGGGGCAGGAACGCGCCCGAGCCCAGGGCAAACCCGTGCTGGTAGGCCCGCCCGGCGAACCGGACATCGGCCGGCGCGTGCTGGGCCGCCCCATGCCCGGTGAGCACGGTGACCCTGGCGCCCAGTTCGCGGGCCCGGGGCAGGCAGTGCCGTTCGAGGAAGTCCAGGTCGACGGCGTGGCCGGTGATCAGCAGCTCGCGCAACGGGCCGGTCCACTCGGCGAGCAGGGACAGCGGCGTGCTCACGGGGAGACCTCCAGCAGTCGCGCGCCGAGCGGGGTGACACCGAGGCCGTCGTCCTCGGTGCGGGAGAAGAGGTGGTGACTGAGGGCGAGGTCGCCGAGGGTGTTGAGGCGGAGTGGGAGCGGGGTGGGGTCGGCGGGGAGGAGGCGGCCGCGGTAGGCGCCGAGCGCGACGGGGTGCGGGTCGGCGGGCGAGGCGGGCGGGAGCGGGCTGCCGTCGACGGGCGAGTGGCCGGGTTGGGCTGCGCTGAGCGCGGTGGCCGGGGATGCGCCGGTGGCGGCGGGCGAGGCAGGGCTGGTCCAGGCGGCAGCGTGACCGGGCGAGGCTGGGCTGGCTCCGGCGGGTGTGTGGCTGGGTAGGGCTGGGGCGTTCCCGGCCGCGTTGCCTGGCGGGGTCGGGTAGCCGGGTGGAGCGAGGTGGCCCGGCGGGATGGGGAGGCCGGTAGCGAGGGCTGGGCCGGGTTGGTTGTGGCGGACCGTGATCCGGTGGGCCTGGGCCAGCATGTCCTCGACCAGTTGGCGGCCCAGGGCTCGCAGGCTTTGCTGTGCTTCCGCCCGGTGGGCCACGAATCCCGGGTCCAGATACACCCCGGTCTCGCCCAGGAACGCGGTTTTGGCCTTGCCGCGCAACGTTTCCGCGCGCTGTGCCCCGATCAGCAGGATCGCCAGGGCGCCGGGGATGGTGTCCCGGCGGGACAGGGTGAGTTCGGCGGGGGCGGGGTGGCCGTGCGGGTCCGTGTGCGGGGGCAGGTCGGCGGTGAAGGCGGCGACCGTGACGTCGGGCAGGGCGTCGGTGGTGAGTTGGGGTGGATCCGGATGATCAGCCAGGGCGGTCCACCAGCGGCTCCAGGCATCGGCGCTGTGGCGTCTTAGCAGGATGCCTCGCCAGGTCTGGGCTACTTCCAGGCTGCGGAGTACCGGGTCCTCGGTGAGGTGGGCGTCGTAGGCGACTGCTTGTTCGGCCGCTTCCTGCCAGTCCTCGGCCTCGGGGAGTAGCTGGGCCGCGCGGGCGAGCATCCGCAGGCTCGCCCGGCGCGGCCGGTCCTCGGCCGGCCAGGTATGTCGGCCGGTGAGGGTGAGCCACTCGGGGCCGGCTCCGGACGGTGGGGAGATTCCGGGCGTGAGGCGGTCGAGGGCGGCCAGGATGGGGGCTTCGACGTTGAGGGGGTAGTGGGGGTAGCCGGGTTTGCCAAGTGGTTGGGTCCAGGTCGGACCGGACACCGCAGTGGCGTTGGGCACGCGCACCCCCTCGTCGATCTTCGGTTACCACCGTGTCACATCAGGACCCGGTTTCCCACCGCGATCGGCCCGAGTGTGATCAGGCTCTGGCTCCCAGGCGGGTCACCGCCTCGATCACCCGGGCCGAGCCGTCCTCCTGGGCCACCCGGTCGGCGAGGGACTGAGCGCGGCGGCGGTAGCCGGGGCCGCGGGCGGCGTCCTTGATCAGCGCGGCCAGCTGGCGGGCGTTGATCTTCTTCATCGGGATCGAGCCGGGGCTGACGCCCAGCTCGGCCAGGCGGGCGGCCCACATCGGCTGGTCGCCCAGGACCGGGACCACCACCGCGGGCACGCCCGCGCGCACGCCCGCGCCGGTGGTGCCAGCGCCGCCGTGGTGCACGACCGCGGCCATCCGCGGGAACAGCCACTCGTGCGGCACGTCGCCGATGGAGAGCACGTGCTCGCCGGTGGCGGACAGCTCGTTCCAGCCGGCCTGGATCACCCCGCGCACCCCGGCCAGCCGCATCGCCTCGACCGCGATCGCCGACAGTTCCTCGGCCTTGCCCACGGCCATGCTGCCGAAGGACAGGAACACCGGTGGCTCCCCCGCGGCCAGGAACTCGGCCAACTCGGCCGGTGGCCGGTAGTCCGGGGCCTGCCACGGCCACCAGTAGCCGACCACCTCGGCCGCGGCAGGCCAGTCCGCCGGGCGGGGCAGCACCCGTGGGCTCCAGCCGTGCAGCACCGGCCAGCGGCCACGGCGCACGTCTGTGTACAGCTCGCCGACGTTGCGCACCCCCAGGCCGCGCAGGTACTGCTTGTACCCGGGCAGCAGCGGGCTGCTCGCCAGGGCGATTCCGCGCATCAGCGCGTGCCCGGCCAGGTTGCCGCGGTGGCCCAGGGTGCGTCCGGCCAGGGACACCGGTGGGAAGTCGCCGGAGGGCACGATGCCGCTGGGGAACAGTTCCAGGCCCATGCTCGGCACGCCGGCGGCCTTGGCCGCCCAGTAGGCGTAGCCGAAGGCGGTGCGGTGGGTCAGCACCAGTTCCGCGCCCTCGATCGCCTGCTGGGTGCCCTGGCCGAGGTCGCTGATCATCTTGCCGGCGAAGCGGATCTGCGCGGGCAGTCCGCGCAGTCCGATGCCGTTGCGCTGGAAGTCCTGGCCGGTCTTGGTGGCGAAGTCCTCCCGGATGTTGCCGGGCATCGCCCGGAAACCGAGTCCGGCCGCCCGGATCATCGGCTCGTACAACCGTTGCGCGGCCAGCGAAACCTCGTGCCCGGCGGCCTGCAACCGGCTGCCGAGGCCGAGGTAGGGCGCGGTGTCCCCGCGCGAGCCCGCCGTGACTATCGCGATCCTCACGCCTTGTCCTCCGCCTTGATCGCCCCCGCCGGGCACAGCTGCGCCGCCTCCCGCACCGCGGCGAACTCACTCGCCGACGGTCGCGGGGTCAGCAGCAGCACCGTCCCGGCCTCCTCGTCCTGGTCGAAGACCGCGGGCGCGGTGAGGGCGCACATGCCCGCGCCGCAACAGCGACCGGTGTCGACCTCGACCCGCATCAGGACTCCCAGGTCACCGGGAGGCTGTGCACGCCGTAAATGCCCATCCTGGTGCGCATCGGGACCTCCTCGGCAGGCACCGCCAGCCGCAGCGTGGGGAACCGCTCGAACAGCCTGCGGTACCCGATCCGCATCTCCACCCTGGCCAGCTGCTGGCCGAGGCACTGGTGCACGCCGTGCCCGAAGGCCAGGTGCCCGCTGGCGTGCCGGTGCAGATCCAGCTCGTCCGGGTGCTCGAACTTCTCCGGATCCCGGTTGGCGGTCGGCGTGTGCAGCACTACGCACTCACCTTCGCGCACCTGGACCCCGCCGATCTCGACATCCGTCAGCGCGGCGCGTTGCAGCCCGAAATGGGTGATGGTCAGGTAGCGCAGCAGCTCCTCGACCGCGGGTTCCACCAGTTCCGGTTCGGCGGTGAACGCCTTGAGCTGCGCCGGATTCCGCAGCAGCGCGAACGCGCCGAGGGCCAGCATGTTCGCGGTGGTCTCGTGGCCGGCGGTGAGCAGCAGCAGGGCGAAGGAGACCAGCTCCTCCTGATCCAGCTGGCCGCCGGTGACCAGCCCGCTGAGCAGATCGTCGGCCGGTTCGGCCCGCTTGCGGGTGATCAGCTCGCTGAGGTAGCCCATGATCTCGCCGAAGGCGGCCATGACCTCCTCGTCACCGGTCTCCAGGTTCATCATCAGCTTGGTGCGCTCGTGGAAGACCGCGCGTTCGGCATAGGGCACGCCGAGCAGTTCGCAGATCACCAGGGACGGGATGGCCAGGGCGTAGTCGTGCACCAGTTCGGCGGGCGGGCCCTTGCGCGCCATGGCATCCAGGTGTTCCTCGGCGATCTGCTCGATCCGCGGGATCAGCTGGTTCATCCGGCGCACGGTGAACTGGCCGGTGAGCAGCTTGCGGTAGTGGCTGTGCTCGGGCGCGTCCATTTGGATGAACATGCCGCGCGGCACCGGTGGCAGCGCCTTGCCCTTGAACCGCTCCACGTCGATGGGCACGTGCCGCAGGTCGCCGCGGGAGCTGAACCGGGGGTCGGTGAGCACCTCGCGGGCCAGCGCGTGGTTGGTGACCACCCAGCCCAGGTGGCCGTCGGCGAATCGCATCCGGGCTATCGGTTCGGACGCCCTGAGCTGCCCCAGCTGTTCCGGCGGGTCGAAGGGGCAGCCGCTGGGCCGGGTGGTGGGCAACGCGTTCGGCAACGAGATCGTCATGCCGCCAAGCTACAGAGTTTTCACAAAGTCGTGAAGTTAATGTTCCGTATAAATCGACTCGGGCGGGTGGACCTTGGTCAGCGGGTGGTGTGCGCGCCGCCGTTGACGTTCAGCGTCTGCCCGGTGATGTGCCGGGCGCCCGCGGAGGCCAGGAAATAGGTGGTCTCGGCGATGTCGGCGGGCACGTCGGCCCGGCCGTTGTGGGTGGCCTCGATCAGCTGGACCTTGCGCTCCTCGCTGAGCTGACCGCGGAAGAACTCGGTCTCGGCGTGGTAGCCGGGTGAGATCAGGTTGGCGGTCAGCCCCTTGGGGCCCACCGTCGCGGACAGTCCGGCGGTCCAGGCGGCCAGGGCCGCTTTCGCCGCGCCATAAGAGGTGGACGCGTACTCGGCGGCAATCGAACCGACGTTGACGATCGCGCCGCCGGGACGCAGCTTGCCGAGCACGGCCTCGGTGGTGAGCACGGCGCTGAGCAGGTTGGCCTCCAGGTTCGCCAGCCAGGCCGCGCGCACCTGCTCCAGCCGGGTTCCGGGCCGCTCCGACTGGTCGAGGTCGGTGTTGCCACCGGCCATGTTGACCAGCACGTCGAGGTCCGGCCCCAGCTCGCCCGCCAGCCGCGCCACCTGCGCTGGATCCGTTGCGTCGCAAGTGATTGCCTTGGCGCCCAGCTCGGCGGCGACCCTGGCCAGGCGGTGCGCGTTGCGGCCGGTGATGAACACGAGGTCATCGGCGGCCCGGAACCGGGCGGCCACCGCCTTGCCCAGTCCGCTGCCGCCACCGGTGACCAGCACGATTCGACTCATCACTACTCCCCGATCTGCTATGTTTAGCTCTAAACGTAGCAAGAGGGGTGGGCGCTTGTCCAAGGATCGCGATGCCGTGGGTTATCCCCTGGATTCGACCTCCGCGTGGCCCGCTGCCGATATCGCCGCGTCCTGGCAACGGGAACTGCCCGGCGTGCGCACCGAGTCGATCGAGATCATCACGCCGGTGTGGCGGATCGCGAAGGTCCTCGCGGACGACCGGCGGCGCACCCTGGCCAGGCTCGGCGTCGATCCGTCCACATTGGACCTGCTGAGCGTGATCCGGCGGTCCGGCCCGCCTTATGAACTCACCACCCGCGAGATCACCCGGCGGACGCTGATCACCGCGGGCGCGGTGTCCCAGCGGATCGCCCGCGCCGAGCAGGCCGGACTGGTGGCGCGGGCGCCGTCCTCGGCTTCGCGGCGCGCGGTCGCGGTGAGTCTCACCGAGGCCGGGCACCGGCTGATCGAAACCACGGTGCGCCAGCTACTCGAGCACGAGGCCGAGCTGATCGCCGCGTTCTCCGCCGAGGAACGCGCCACCCTGACCGGTTTCCTGGCCAGACTGGAGGAAACCCTGGTCCCGCCGGAACCGGAGTGACTCAGCCGACGGCCACCGCGGTGCGCCGCCGGATGGCCGGGCCGATGGCGAGCGCGCCCGCCGCGCCGAGCAGGCCGAGCACGAGGCAGCCGAACCAGGCCGCGGCGGGTCCGCCGTGCTGGTAGACCCAGGTGCCCAGCAGTGGTCCGGTGAACGCGGCGGCGCTGAAGCCGAAGCCGATCGCGGCCTGGTAGCGGCCACGCGCGGCGGGCGGCGCGAGGTCGGCGGCGAGCGAGCCGAGCAGGCCGGCCATCGCGATCTCGCCGAGGGTCCACACGATCACGGTCAGCACGTACTCCAGCGCCGTGTCGGCCAGTCCGGTCAGCGCCATGCCCGCGCCGAGCACGGCCCAGGCCAGCGCGAGCACCCGCATCCGGTCGAACCTGGCCACCCAGGCGGCGGCCAGGGGTTGCAGGATGACGATGAGCACGCCGTTGACCGCGATGATGGTGCCGTAACCGGCCGCGCCGAGCCCGGAGTCCTTGACCGCCAGGGGAATGATGACCTCGGCCTGGGTGTACACGGTGGCGTGCATCAGCACCAGCAGCACCACGCCGAGCAGCAGCCGGTCCCGGAACAACTCCCGCAGCCCGAACTTCGGACCGTCCACAGTGGACTTGACCACGCGTTCGGCCGAGCGCGGGATGCCGAGCCAGACGATGACCGCGAAGGCGGTGCAGCCGGTGGCGTTGAGCGCGAACAGCAGCCAGTAGCCGGAGTCGGCGAGGTGCCCGGCCATCACACTGGCCACCGAGAAGCCCAGGTTGATGGCCCAGAACTGGAGGCCGTAGGCCTTGGTGAGCAGCGGGCGCTCGACCACATCGGCGATCAGCGCGGCGGCGGCCGGGCGGAAGATGTCGGCCACCACGCCGTGCAGGAAGGCCGCGGCGACCAGCATCGGCAGTCCCTGCGCGGCACCGAGGAAGGTGAGGCAGGCTGCGCTGGCGAGCAGGCCGAGCACCAGGGTGAACCGCCTGCCGACCCGATCGGTGAGCACCCCGCCGACCGGCTGGCTGATCAGCGCGCCCACGCCCTTGGCCGCCAGCACCAGGCCGACCTGTTCCAGGGGAATGCCGATCGCGGTGAGGTAGAGGACCAGGAAGCCGGAGACCACGCCGCCGATCCGGTTGACCAGGCTGCCGTAGAACAGGATCCAGAACGGGCGCGGCAGGCCGGCGAACGGGCCGGTGCGCGCCGGGCGGGGCAGGGTGGTCTCGGTGGTCACGGGCTGAGCCTGGACCCCTTACCCGGCCAGCCCGGAATGATTTAGACTCAGCTAAAAGGTGGGGGTGGCGGTATGCCTGAGCTGGCGTTGGAGTTCTCGGTCGACGATCTGGCGCGGACCCGGTTCGCGTTCTCGCCGCTGTGGGAGACCGTGGTCAGCGTGCGGGTGCTCAAGACCCCCGGCGAGCACGCGCTGCACTTCCCGTGGCTGCGGGAAACCCGGAACCGGCTGGCCGCCGCCGGCCTGGACATCAGTCCGCTGGCCGACCTGATCCCTGGTCCGCACAGCGGTTTCCCGGACTTCCTGACCCCGCCGCCGGACACCGCGGTGCCGGATTTCGACGCCGAACTGGCGCTGATGGCGCGGGCCAGTCCGGCGCAGATCCGCAAGGACCTGGACTTCTTCCAGTACCCGCCGACCGCGAGCTTCGCCCGCGAGCTGTACGCCGACCCTGGTCGGCTGGGCGAGCTGGTGACGGTGCTGCGGGCCTACTGGGAACTGGCCATCGAGCCGTACTGGCCGCGGCTGCGGGACCTCCTGGAGGCCGAGGTGCACTTCCGCGCCAAGCGGCTCACCCAGGGCGGGCACCAGTTGCTGTTCGAGGATCTGCACCCACATGTGCGCTGGGCCAACGGGATCCTGCGGGTGGACCGGCGCTGCTGCGTGCTGAGCCGCAAACTCACCGGCGACGGCCTGCTCATGGTGCCCTCGGTGTTCACCTGGCCGGACGCGCTGACCATGGTCGAGGGCAACTGGCAGCCGACCCTGTTCTACCCGCCGCGCGGCATCGCCACCCTGTGGGACCACCGCGAGGGCAAATGCCCGCCGGAGGCACTGGCCGGGGTGCTCGGCCGGTCCAGGGCGACCCTGCTGTTGGCCCTGGGCGATCCGTTGTCCACCACCGATCTGGCCCGCCGCACCGGACTGACCGCGGGCGGGGTGTCCCAGCACCTGGGTGCGCTGAGCGCGGCCGGGCTGGTCACCGGGCACCGCCTGGGCAGGCAGGTCAAGTACACCCGGACCAGGGTGGGCGAGCTGCTGGTCTCAGCGCCCCGTTAGCCGGGGCACGATCGCGGCCAGCACCTCCTCCGGCACCGGCCCGGCCAGGTGCACCTGCTGCGCGGAATCGTCCCGCAGCCCGATCCACACCTGCTCGGCCCCGTCCCGCGCCACCGGCCGCCCGGCCACACTGCCCTGGTAGCCGCGATCCCGGCTGGCCTGGGTCAGGGTCGCCACCACCCGCGTGGTGCGGGTCGACAGCGTGCACACCCCGCGGGGCTCGGCCACCGGCACACCGCCGAGGGCCTCCCGCAGGATCAGGCACAACTGTTCCGCCGCAACGGGATAGGGTTGATCGGCCACCCCGAGTCCCGGCACCGGCGGGCGGGGGGTGAGCGGGGTGATCTCGCCCTTGTCGTTGAGCGGCGGCAACTCCGGTCCCGCTCCCCCGGCCCGCCGCAACATGGCCTCGGCCAGGGTTTTGGCGATCTGGCCGGTCTGCCCCTGCTCGTCGGTGGCGGTGACCTCGCGCAGCCGCACGGTGACGCTCAGCGTGGGCCGCAGTCCGGGGTAGCGCTTGGCGACCTCCTCGGTCACCAGTTCGACGTCGAGATCGCTGGCCGCCTGCTGCCGGTCCACCCTGGCCCGCCGCCCCGCGACCGTGTCCGAGCCGGTGACCAGGTCGTTGGACAGCCGCGCGGTCAGCTCGAACCGGGCGGAGACCACGTGGCACCGGTCGGTCAGGAACACCTCGGCGCGCACCTCGCCCTGCAGCGCGGTGGTCCAGTCCTCGGGGGCCGGGGCGGTGCAGAGGACGTGGCCCGCGGTGAGTTCGGGCAGGTAACCGAGCAGCTGACCGGCGGGCATCGGGACCTGGCGGACCGCGGTGCCCTGCTGGGTGGGCCAGTCGGTGGGCAGGGCAGGCGACGGGGTGGGCGGTGGGGGCTCGCTGCCGCACGCCTGCAGGCCGAGCACGATGGCGATCAGGATCCCGCTCCAGCGACCTCGCATCTGCACAGCATGGCAGCGCGCGACGGGGGCGGTCATTCGCGGAGTTCGTCCCACCACCAGGACACGGTGGAATACGGCAGCGGATCGGGCCTCGGATCCAGGGGTTGTTCGGACCAGCCCGGGGTGCCCAGGCCCTGGTAGCGCGGGACGCGCAGCGCCCAGTCGATGTTGCCGCGGATGCCGTGCCCCAGACAGTCCACATAGGACCGCAGTGGCGCCGAGCCGCCCCGCCGGACCCGGTGGGACAGCCGGAGGAACAGGCTCATCAGGCGGTCGCGCAGGCACACCGCGGCGTGCACGGCCTGTTCAAGGGACCGTGGCGACTCGTGCAGCAGCACGGTCACCACGTTCTGTTCGGTGTGGCCCAGCAGGCGTTCCTTGCGGTAGGAGTGCAGGTCGTTGTCCAGTGCGGCGACCAGGCTGGCGCAGTCGGTCAGCGCGCGCACCCGCGGTGAGTCCATCTCGGCCGAGGGGACCTCCGCGCCGAGGGCGATCTCCAGCATGGCCATGGTGGGCGCGCCGCCGCAGGTGCCCAGGCGTAGCCGCAGGTACTCGTCCAGGCCGGGCAGGTGGTTGCCCGCGCGGTTGGCCACCTGCCAGGCGACGCCGAGCAGCCAGCGGCGGTGCGCCTCGGTGAAGCGGCGGACCTGGGTGGGGGTGGCGCAGCCGCGGAAGCGGGCGCCGATGTCGTGCAGGGCCAGCGCGTAGGGGTCGTCCAGGCCGGTGCCGCCGGGGGTTTCCAGGGCGTGCTGGACCCGGGTGGCCTCGGGCAGGAACCGGACCGGGCTGCCGGCCAGCGCGCCGGTGTCGCAGCGGGTGTCGTCGAAGGCGAAACCCCAGTAGACCCACAGGGTCGCGGCGAGCACGTTGTGCGTGACGCCCTGGGGCACGAAACGGCAGAAGAACTCGGCGCTGCGGGTGCCGAGCAGACGTGTGCGCGACACCCCAGGCAACGCCACCCGGTCCAGCCAGGCCACGGCGCGCGCTTCGATGTCGGCGACCGCTGGGTGCAGAGCGGGCTCGATCGGGCAGTAGAACGGCAGCAGCTCGAGGCCCTGCTCCACCGGTTGGGTCACTCCCGCTCGACCTCCATCCGCTCGGCCAGCGCCATGGCCTCCTCGATCAGGGTTTCCGCGATCAGGTGCTCCGGCACGGTCTTGATCACCTTGCCGCGGACGAAGATCTGGCCTTTGCCGTTGCCGGAGGCGACGCCGAGGTCCGCCTCGCGCGCCTCGCCCGGCCCGTTAACCACACAGCCCATCACCGCCACCCGCAGCGGCACCGACATGCCCTCCAGTGCCGCGGTGACCTCTTCGGCGAGCTGGTACACATCCACCTGGGCCCGCCCGCAGGACGGACACGAGACGATCTCCAGTCCGCGTTCGCGCAGCCCGAGGGATTCCAGGATCCCGATGCCCACCTTCACCTCCTCCACCGGCGGCGCGGACAGCGAGACCCGGATCGTGTCGCCGATCCCCTCGCCGAGCAGCGCGCCGAAGGCGGCGGCGGATTTGATGGTGCCCTGGAAGGCCGGTCCGGCCTCGGTGACGCCCAGGTGCAGCGGGTAGTCGCACTGCGCGGCCAGCTGGCGATAGGCGTTGACCATCACCACCGGGTCGTGGTGCTTGACCGAGAGCTTGAGGTCGGTGAACCCGTGTTCCTCGAACAGCGAGCACTCCCACAGCGCCGAGGCGACCAGTGCCTCCGGGGTGGCCTTGCCGTACTTGCGCAGCAGCCGCTGGTCCAGTGAACCGGCGTTCACCCCGATCCGGATCGGCACGCCCGCGTCCCCCGCTGCCTTGGCGATCGCGCCGACCTGGTCGTCGAACTGGCGGATGTTGCCGGGGTTGACCCGCACCGCGGCGCAGCCCGCGTCGATGGCGGCGAAGACGTACCTGGGCTGGAAGTGGATGTCGGCGATCACCGGCAGCGAGGACTTGCGGGCGATCTCCGGCAGCGCGTCCGCGTCGTCCTGGCTGGGCACCGCCACCCGCACCAGCTGGCAGCCAGCCGCGGTCAGCTCGGCGATCTGCTGGAGGGTGGCGTTGACGTCGGCGGTCGGCGTGGTGGTCATGGACTGCACGCTGATCGGCGCGTCGCCGCCCACCCCCACCGAGCCCACCCGCAACGCCCGGCTGGGCCGGCGACTGGCGAGCGGGACCGGCGGCAGCACCGGCATTCCGAGGGACACAGCGGACACAATTCCTCCTTCACCGCCGTACCGCGGAAAGCACGACGACAGGACCTACTGGGTGGGGGAAGAGGGGTCGATCGAATGACACTCAACGTCGGATGGCAGGGAGCCTAAGTCACGAAGTCGGCAGGTCAGCGCGTTGTCCAGCGCGTTCACACGAATTCGTGATGGCTCACTCGTTTGTCGCAGACTGGGCCGTTCGGGGTGGTCATTACCCGCCGGAAACCCGCGAATGGCCGCTGTACAGCACTGGATCAGCCCGTCTGACGGACCACCGGTCAGGCCGCCCACCCGGCTGGATGACAAGCTGGCGTTGGAATTGCTGAACCCTTAGTCACCCTCCGCGAAATATCGGGGAAGAATCAGGGTCCGAACCGACTTTCGACTGCTCTTTCTTCGAGCTTTTGTCAATGCGACACCGCACACTTGATGAATCTGGAACATAGGCAGCATGCGACATCCCGGGAAGAGAACCGTGCCTGCCGCCGCGCTCGCGGCCGCCCTGCTGGCACTGGGCGCCCCCGCCCTGGCCGACCCCGCCGCCACCCCGCCCGGCCCGCCGCCGGCCGGGGCGAGCACCGGCGGGGCCGAGCCACGGCAGCTCACCCTGGTCACCGGCGACCAGGTGCACGTCAACGCCCAAGGTGCGCCGGTGCGCTTTGAGGCCGGGCCCGGACGGGCCGGGATGACCTTCCGGCGCTGGACCGAGCACGGGCAGTGGCAGGTCCGGCCTGCCGACGCCGACCCGCTGATCGCCGCAGGCCGGGTGGACCCGCGACTGTTCAACATCAGCCTGCTGCTGGACTCCGGCTATGAGGACGCCAAGCGCCCGGACGTGCCGCTGCTGGTGGCCGGGGACGGCGCTCGCTCGGCGCCGCAGGCGCTGACCGGCACCACCCGGACCCGGGAGCTGCCCGCGCTGGGGCTGGCGGCGGTGTCCGCGCCCAAGAACACCGCGGGCAACACCTGGAACGCGGTCAAGGAGGCGGCCAGGGGCCGGGCGGCGGGCAAGGTGTGGCTCAACGCCACCCTGAAGTACTCGCTGCACCAGAGCGTGCCGCTGATCGGCGCGCCCGCGGCCTGGCAGGCCGGGCACACCGCCAAGGACGTGCCGGTCGCGGTGCTGGACAGCGGCATCGACGTGGACCACCCGGACTTCGCCGGGGTGCTGCAGCAGGCCAAGGACTTCTCCAACTCCCCGCACGGCATCAAGGACACCATCGGCCACGGCACCCACGTGTCCTCCATCGTCGCGGGCAGCGGCGCGGCCGGTGGCGGCAAGCAGGTCGGCGTGGCCAAGGACGCCAAGCTGTTCTTCGGCAAGGTCGGCGACTTCGGCCCGACCGAGGACGCGGCGCTGGCCGGCATGACCTGGGCCGCGGTGGAGCACAAGGCCAAGGCCGTGAACATGAGCTTCGGCCTCACCCAGCACCAGCCGGACCCGGTGAGCGAGGCCATCGAACGCCTCTCCGCCGCGCACGGCACGCTGTTCGTGATCGCCGCGGGCAACAGCGGCGAGCAGGAGCCGGTGGGCCACCCGGCAACCACCGACGCCGCCCTCGCGGTGGCCAGCTCCACCAAGGACGGCAAGCTCAGCGACTTCTCCTCACGCGGTCCGCGCACCGGTGACTACGGGCTCAAGCCGGAGATCGCCGCGCCGGGCAGCGATATCGTGGCGGCCAAGGCGGATTCGGCCGGTGGCGAGCGGTATGTGGCCAACTCGGGCACCTCGATGGCCGCCCCGCACGTGACCGGCGCGGCCGCGGTGCTGGCCGGGGCGCACCCGGACTGGAGCGCGGCCCGGCTCAAGGCCGCGCTGATGAGCACGGCCAAGCCACTGGCCGGGGTCTCGGTGCACGGCCAGGGCGCCGGGGTGGTTGATCTGGACCGCGCCACCAAGCAGCAGGTGACCGCCGAGCAGGGCGGGTTCTCCCTCGGCTACTTCCGGTGGCCGCACCAGGGTCAGCAACCCGCGCGCAAGGATGTGGTGTACCGCAACGACGGCGACACCCCGGTCACTCTTGACCTCGCACTGTCCATTGCGGACAAGCAGGGCGGCACGCCGGAAGCAGGCCAGTTCGGGCTGAGCAGCCAGCAGATCACCGTGCCCGCCAAGGGATCCGAGAAAGTCGGCATCACCGTGGACCCTGGCAAACGGGTCGGCCTGTACGGCGGCTGGCTCACCGCGAAGTCCGGGGACATCGAGGTGCGCACCGCGGTCAGCTCCTATGTGGAGGAGGAGCGCTACGACCTCACCGTCAAGGTCACCGGCCGGGACGGCACACCGGCAGGCACGACCGGCGAGGTCACCGTGAGCGGGCTGGACAACGACCTCCGGCAGACCCTGGAACTGGGCGCCGACGGCACCGGCACCGTGCGCGCGGCCAAGGGCGACTATCTGGTCACCAGCACGATCAAGGAACACGGCCCGCGTGGCACGTACGATCCCGACCCGATCTCGCTGACCCAGCAGGTCGCGCCCCGGCTGCGCCTGGACAAGGACAGCACCGTGCAAGCCGACGCGCGCACCGCGAAACGGGTCGAGATCGACCTGGACGATCCGAGCCTGCGGGTCGCCGGGATCGAACTGACCGCCTTGCACGGCAAGGGATCGGCCAAGGATCCGTGCTGCACCCCGGCTGACGCCCCGGCCTACACCGACACCGACGCGCCGGTCTACCTCGGCTCGCTCGGCGGCTCGGCCGAGCACTTCCGGCACCTCACCCACGTCACCGCGGTCCGGCCCGAGATCAGCGCGGACATCGTTGCCCCGCAACGGCATCCGCTCGACCTCTGGCGCAACCGGGCCTCGCCGCAGCTGCTCGGCGAACACCGGCTGCCGGTGCTCGACGCCAAGGCCGGCACGCCGGAAGACCTGGCGGGCAAGGACCTCAAGGACAAACTGGTCCTGCTGACCCCGCCCAAGGACGAACCGGCCAACGACAAGGTGGCCGCGATCGGCGCCGTGGGCGCGAAGGCCGTGCTGCTGGTGGAGCCCACCCGGCTGAAGCGGGGCAAGCTGCCGGTCGCGGTGCTCAGCGCCACCGAACACCGCCTGGGCCAGCTGCGCGAACTGCTCGGCAAGGGCGCGGTCACGGTGCGGCTCAACGGGATCGCGAGCAGTCCGGTCAGTTATGACCTGGCGTTCACCAGCTCCGGCAAGATGACCGAGGGCGGCAAGCTGCGCGCGCACCGGCACGACCTGGCCAGGATCGAGTCGACCTACCGCAAGGACGGCCACCACACCACGGTCCGTCCCGCCTGGCGACCGGGCCTGGACGGGCGCACCGCGGTGGCCGTGCCGGAGAGCTACCCGTTCCGCCTCGGCGCGCCGCCGGTGCCCATCGGCGCCACCCGCACCGAGTACGTCACCCCCGGCTGGTGGCACAAGTACAGCCAGTTGGGCGACGGTTTCGGCGCCGAGCCCAGCGGCGGGGACACCCGGCAGTACGAGGTGGCGGCGACCCGGTTCGGCAGGCACGGCACGCATCGCCGCGAGTACAACGCGGGCCCGTTCGCCGCCCGCCCCGGCCACGGAGTGGGCGGACTGGTCCGCGGCGGCGACCAGTTCGGCTTCAACCAGAACCTGTTCCTGCCCCAGCCCGCGGCACCGGGCGCGCCCGCGCAGTACGGGTCGGTGGCGTATCCGGCGAGCACCGGCGAGACCACATTGTCCAGTGGTGGCAAGGTGATCGGCCGGTCCGAGGAATCGGGCAGCGGCTACTGGCAGGTCCCGGCCGGACCGGCCACCTACGAGATCGGCACCAAGGGAACCTACGGCGGGCGGACGGTGCAGGCGGGCTGGACCTTCCGCTCCGACACCACCGCCCAGCCCACCCAGGTGCGGCTGCTGCACGTGACCCCGCAGCTCGCGCTGGACGCCGAGGGCAGCTCCCCGGCCGGGAAACCGCTGCCGGTCACGGTCACCGCGCACCACGGCGAGGGCACCGTCCAGGCCACCCTGGAGGTCAGCCTGGACGGGACCAACTGGCAACAGGTGGTGCTGCGTAAGGCAGGCGCGGACTTCACCGGCACGGTGCCCGCACTGGGCAAGGCCGGGGACGCGGTGTGGCTGAGGCTGGCGGCCGAGGACGGCTCGGGCGCCAAGGCACACCAGACCCTGCACCGGGCCTACACCCTGCGCTGAACTGGCGGGCCGCCCCTGACCACCGTGACGACGGCGGTCAGGGGCGGCCAGTTCAGCGGGCGATCACACCACGCGCTTGAGGTTGAGGCTGATGGTGTTGTCCGGACCGGGAATCATGAAGTTGATCAACAGTTCGGCCAGGTGGCAGTTGGCGAAGTCCGGGATGGTGTAGGCGCCGCTCAGCTTGCCGCCGGTGAGCGGGTTGAAGCCGGGTTCACTGGTCAGGTCGATCTGCATCGGGGCCTTGCTCTGGCACTTGTCCCCGACCGGATACGGGATACCGCCCGCCTTCACATCCCGCAGCCGCAGCACCACCTGCGAACTGGAGGTCACCACCCCGCGGACGATCTTGCCGGTGGTCTGCCCCTGCGGCAGGAAGTCGATCGTCGCGGTCACCGGGATCAGCCCGAAGACCTTGAACTCCGAGTGCGCGGGCGGCAGCACCAGATCGCCCTTGATCTCCCCGGTGGCCGCGGTCAGGTCCACCGCCAGCGAACCGGGACCCAGCGGCAGGGTCGAGCCGGTCTTCTTGACCACGCTCTGCCCCTCGACGGAATAGTTGATTTTCACCGCCGCACCGTCTGGTTCCGCCGCCGCGCCACCGGCGAAGGCCAGCAGGCCGATCAGGGCCACCGCGAGCACCCGTAACGCCGACTTACCCGATCTCCTCATGGACTTTCCCTCCACGGATCGAACCGAACCTACGGAATTCGCATTTCGCTTACCTGGCGGCGGTAACCGGAATCCGGGCGAGCAGCGGGTCCTGACCGGCGTCCTGAGTACAGGGCAGGTCGAAGGTGCCCAGTTCGGTCGGGGACCCGTCCGCCTTGCGCGGGGTGAGCTTGGAGAAGTGGTTGCCGATGCTGACCCCGATCGCGCCGGGGTTGCGCACGCCGATGCCGGGCACCGGGCCGCGGGCCACCGTGACCAGGTCACCGGTCTTGGGCACCGGGGTGCTCGGGATCTTCAGGCTAGGCAGGGTGACGTCGATCAGGGTGCCGTTGGCGTCCACCGCGAGCAGTGCCTCGGCGTCGCCCTCGATCGTCTCGGCCTCGAAAAGCAGCAGCGCCTGGGCGGTCGCCTCGGGCACGGTGATGGTCGCGGAGAGGTTGGTGGCGCGCATGAGTTCGCCGACCTTGACCGTCTCCGGCATGGTCACCTCGATCTTGGTGGTCAGCGAGGACGCCCCGATCAGCGGGAACTCACAGGTGTAATTCAGCGTCTTGGTGATCACCCCGGCGGCCTTGGCCGGGGCGCTGGTGCCTGCGTCGGCGACCCCGCCGGTGAGCACCAGCGCGGTGGCGCCGAGCACGGCGGCGGCACGTCGGGACAACCGTGCGGAGAATGCGGCTCTCATATCGGACGTCTCCTTTGACATCAAATCTCAGAGAGGGGAACGGCTGATCCGCGGATGCCGCACAACTTGCGACGAAACGGAGCCTACTCGCAAGTAGGTAACGTCACAAGAAATTCCGTGCCCTTACTGTGATCCGATCACAGAAACGTACTCGGGTGATAATTCAGCCGGGTCGGTCGCATGGTGGAGTTGTCATCTGAATGCAGTCCTCAGCGCGGTTGTAGTTCGGTGATCAACCATTTCTCGCCGACCTTGCGGGCGGTGACGCCGAGCTGGGCGGCCGAGGCGGAGGTCTGGTTGTTGTCGCCGCGGGTGGCGGTCTGGTCCAGGAAGACCAGCAGCACCGCCCGCTCGGCGGAGAGTTCGCGCACCCCGGTGCTGACCGCCTTGGTGGCCAGCACCAGTTTCTGTTGCGGGGCCTGCTCGCGGACCTGGGCGAACAGCGCGTCGTACTGTGCCCGCGCGGCGTCCACCAGCACCTCGCTCGCGGCGGCCTCGGTGCTCGCGGTGTCGTCGTGCCGGTAGGAGAACACCCGGCGCAGCGCCTCGGCGACCTGTCCGGCCACCTCGGCCGTGCCCGGTCCGTTGACCAGGGCCTGATTCCGCGCCACGGCGCTGTTGTTCGTCCGCCAGCCCTGCACCAGGAAGAAACCGGCCAGCAGTGCGGCGGCCACCGCCAGCGCGATCAGCCAGCGGGCCAGCGGCGACCGGGTCGTCCGGGACCGGACCTGTGCCACGACAACAGGTCCGGCCCCGGACTCGGCCGGCGGCTCCGCCTCCCGTTCCCCTGCAGAACGGGTGGTGGTGCGCACCGGACGGGATCCCGCCACCGGGGGCCTGCGCCGTTGCGGGGCGGTGGCGCGTCGGGTGGGTGCCATCGGAAGTCCTTTCCGCACAGGGAGATCAGGAGGCGGCGACCGGCACCGGGCCGAGCGCGCTGAGCTTCCAGCCGGTCTCGGTGCGGGTCAGTTCGGCCTGGAACCGGTTGCGCTTGGTGGTGGCGGCCGCGCCGTCCGGGGCGACCTCGATCTCCACCGCGGCGAGGAGTTTCGCCTTGCCCGCGCGGTCGTCCAGTTCGGTGATGGCGGCGTCGGTGACCCGCCCGGTGGTGACCGTTTTCGTCTCCTCGATCTGTTTCTTGCTGGCCGCGCCGGTGCTGCGCAGCTCCTCGTGCAGGGCGCCGGTGGAGGTGTCCAGCCAGCGGCGCATGCCCTCGTCGACCCGGCGGTAGTCCAGGCTGTTGAACTCCGCGACCGCCCGCTCCCCCACCGCCCGCACCTGCTCGCGCAGTTCGGCGAACCGGACGTTGTCCCCGGCGGCCGAGGCCAGCCACCACCAGCCGGAGCCCGCGGCGAGCAGGACGGCGGTGACAGCGGCGATCACGGGCAACCGCAACGGCTTCCGGGTGACGACGGGTTCGGTCACATCCGGTCCGGCGTGTTCGCTCATCGGTTTCCTCCCGGCAGGCCGAGCAAACCGCGCAACGTGGCGGTGTCTGGGTTGAGGCTGTCCTGTTGTGCGGGCAGCCAGTGCGAGGTGGCGGCGGGTGGCCTGCCGCCCTTGGGGGCGTTCTGGGCGCCGCGCACGCCGGTGGGGTTGCCGCGGGGCAGGGTGCAGGCGGCCTGGGTGTTGAGCGGTGTGCCGGGGCTGGTGACCAGGCCGTTGCGGTACTCGGTGCCCTGGTAGCCCTGGGTGCAGGGCAGTGGGTTGAAGTAGGTGACGGCCATGCCGAAGTGCGCGCCGTCGGCCTTGACCACCGAGGTGCCCGCGGCCACCGCGGCCGGTGCGGTGAACAGCAGCTGTTCCAGTCCGGCGTTGCGGGTGACCAGGACGTTGGCCGTGGTCAGCAGGTTCGCGATGACCACGCCGAGGTTGGGGCCGGACTCGCGCAGCACGGCGGAGACCTGTTCGGAGACCGGCGGCACCGCGGCCACCACCCGGCGGAAGTCGCCGTCGGACTCCTTGAACTGCTGGGCGAGGAGTTTGGCGTTGCGGGTGAGGTCCTTGAACGCCTGGGACTGCTCGGCCTGGGTCTGCAGCACGGTGCGGCCGTCGACGAAGAGTTGTTTGGTCTGCGGCAGGTGGGTGATCGCGGCCTCGGTGAAGGAGCCGGCGGAGTCCAGGATCTGCTGCAGGTTGCGGCCGGCGCCGGTGAAGGCGGTGCCGAGTTCGTCGACCACGGTGCGCAGCGAGTCGGTGGGCACCGAGGCGACCAGGCCGTCCACCGCGGCCAGCACGTGCTCGACCGGTTTGGGAATGCTGGTGTTGCCCTGGCTGATCACCGCCCCGGCTTCGAGGTAGGGCGCGCCGTCGCGGCGTGGGCGCAGGTCCACGAACTGTTCGCCGACCGCGGACCGGTTGGCCACCACGGCCTCGGTGTCCGCGGGCACCTGGGGTCCGCCGTCGTCCAGGATCAGATCGACCTCCACGCCGCGGGCGGTCAGCCGCAGTGGCCCGACCCGGCCGATCGGCACGCCGCGGTAGGTGACCTCGGCGTTGGTGAAGATGCCACCGGAGTCGGCCAGTTGCACCCGCACGGTGTAGCCGGCGTAGCCGAACCAGCGGTCCAGCCCGGCGTAACGGGCGCCGACGTAGGACACGCCGATCAGCGCGACCAGCACGAAAACGCCGATCTGCCAACGGATCCGGGCGGTGAGCATCAGCGGGTCCCCGTTCCGATCGCCGGGACGCCGTCCACGGGTGGCAGCGGTAGCACCGGTTTCGCCCCGTTCTCCGGTGTGGGCGCGGTCTTGGGCGCTTCCGGTCCGGGGTTTTTCACGTGCAGGGTGAGGTAGGTGTTGAGGTAGTCGCCCTTGATCGCGTTCAGCGCGGCGTCCGGGAACGGGTAGGTGAACAGGATCTCCAGCGACTGCGGCAGGTTCTGCCCGGCTTCGACGAGCCGTTGCAGGATGGGTTGCAGTGCTTTGAGATCGGCCACGAAATCGTCCTTGCTGCGGCGCACGGTTTCCACCGCGACCTTGCCCATCCGGTCCAGCGCGGACAGCATCGCCACCATCGACTCGCGCTGTTCGTGGAAGACCTCCAGGCCGCCGCCGAGGTCGGTGATGGCCTTGTCGATCTGCCCGGTGCGCCCCGCGAGGACGGTGTTGAGCCGGTTCATCCCGTCCAGCGCCTTGGTCAAACTGTCCTTGTTCTGGTCCAGCTGGGTGACGAATTTGTCCATTGTGGACAGCAGGGATTTGAGCTGGGTCTCGTTGCCCTCGAAGGCGGCGGCGAGTTCCCGGCTGATGTCCCGGAGTTGTTGCACGCCACCGCCGTTGAGCAGCAGGGACAGCGCGCCGAAGACCTCTTCCACCTCGGGGTTGCGGTTGGTGCGGCCGACCGGGATGACCGCGCCGTCGACCAGGGTGCCGGTGTCCGCGCCGGGTTCCTTGGGTTTGGCCAGTTCCACGTACTTCTCGCCGAGCAGGCTGGACTGCCGCAGCCGGGCCAGCGCGGAGGCGGGCAGTTTCACCTCGCCGTTGACCGCGACGGTGACATCGGCGGTGCGACCGTCCTCGGTGAGCTGGATCCGTTCCACCTTGCCCACGGTGACGTCGTTGACCTTCACCGCGGCCTGCGGCACCAGATCGAGCACATCCCGGAACTGCGCGGTCACCCGGTACGGCCGGTCCCCGAGGTCCGCCCCACCAGGTAGCGGCAGGTTGTACAGCCCATCAAACCCGCCAACCCCACACCCACTGGCCAGCACCGCGACCAGCCCCAGCACCACCGGAGTGTTGGCCGTTCTGGTACGCCGGTTTGGCCGAAGTGGTACGGCCACTCGGGTCAGCTGGGGATCGGGGAGCGGCGCCGCGCGGCGGGCACGTACGAGTTCGGCCAACCTGGCGTACCACTTCGGCCAACACACCGTACGACAACGGCCAACACACCGTGCGTGAGCGGGTGGGGTGGGCATCACTTGCCTCCGGTGGGGAGGGTGTGCAGGTCGCCGACCACCGGGAGGGGGAGGACGGGGAGGTTTTTCTGGTCGGTGGCGGGGGTTACCGGGATGAGGCGGGCTTTGGTTTTGGGGGCTAGTTCGTTGAGGTTGACTCGGCCGTCGATGGTGCGGGTGGCGGGGTTGTAGGCGTTGAGGAGGTTGGTGATGGCCAGGGGGGCGACGTCGACGGCTTCGGCGAGGGCGGCGCGCTGGTCGGCGAGGACCTTGGTGATGCCGGTGAGTTTGTCCACTGTGGACTTGATCCGGCCGCGGTTGTCCCGGACGAAGTCGCCGACCTGGCCGAGCGCGGCTGGCAGTTCGGCCAGTGCGGCGCGCAGCGCGTCCCGGTCGGCGGCCAGGAACCGGGTGACCTCGGCGAGTTGTTGTTCGGCGGCGACGACCTGGTTGTCGTTGCGGGCCAGCATGCCGGTGAACTTGGCCAGGTTGTCCACGGTGCCGAACAGGTCCACCTGCGAGCCGTCCAGGGTTTTCGCGGCCTGGCCGAGGTCGTTGAACAGCTTGTTCAGCGCGGCCCCGTTGCCTGCCAGGTTGGCCGCGCCGGTGTCCAGCAACCCGGAGAGCGCGCCGTTCTTGTTGGCGCCGTTGGGTCCCAGGGCGGTGGCGAGTTTCTCCATGCTCTCGTAGAGCTGGTCGAGTTCGACCGGGCTGGCGGTGCGCTCGACCGGGATGACCGCGCCGTCGGCCAGCTGCGGTCCGCCGTTGTAGGTGGGGGCGAGCTGGAGGTAGCGGTCGGAGACCAGGCTCGGCGCGACCGAGACCAGCTTGGCCTGAGCTGGGGCCTTGACCCCGCTGTCCAGGGTGAACTCCACCTTGACCCGCTGGCCTTGCGGCTCCACGACGTCGATGGTGCCGACCCGGACGCCGAGCATGCGCACGTCGGATCCGGCGTACACGCCGACCGCGGCGGCGAACCAGGCGGTGGCCCGGACCTTGTCGGCCCCGGCCCGCCACCACAGCCCGGCCGCTCCGGCGACCAGGGCCAGCACGGCCACCCCGATCAGCAGTTTCACCTTCCGACCGCGGATCCAGCTCATTTGCCGCCTCCCTTGGGTGGCACGCAGCCCTCTTCGCCGGTGGTCGGCGGGAGCAGGCCGCACATGTAGCTGTCCACCCAGCGGCCGTTGCCGGTGGCGTTGGTGAGCAGCCGGTAGTAGGGGCCGGAGCGCGAGACTGCCTTGGTCAGGTTGTCCTGGTTGCGCTGCAACACTTCGGCGACCTTGTCCAGGCGGTCCAGGGCCGGGCCGAGCTGGGCCTTGTTGTCCTGCACCAGTCCGGTGAGCTGGCGGGCCAGGTCGCGGATGCCGGTGAGCAGCTTGCTGATCGCCTCGCGCCGCCTGCGCACTTCTTCCAGGAGCTTGTTGCCGTCGGCGAGCAGGGTGGCGATTTGCTCGTTGCGGTCGCTCACGGTCTGGCTGATCTTGCGGCTGTTCTCCAGGACCTTGGCCAGTTCCTGGTCCCTGGAGGCGATGGTGGTGGACAGCGCGGACATCCCGTCCAGGGCCTTGCGCACGTGCTCCGGCGAGTCCCGGAAGGTCTCGGAGAGCACGGTGAAGCTCTCCGCCAGCTGCTTGGTGTCGATCTTGCCGATGCTGTCGGTGAGGCCCTGGAAGGCGTCGCTGATGTCGAACGGGGTGGCGGTGCGCTCGCGCGGGATCGGGGTGCCGGTGTCCAGGCTGCCGCTGCCCTGCGGGTCCAGCGCCAGGTATTTCTGGCCGAGCAGCGTCTTGATCCGGATCGAGGCGCCGGTCTTGTCGCCGAGGTCGACGCCGGAGACCTTGAAGTGCACCGAAACCCGGTCCCCGGCCAGTTCGACGGTGCTGACGTTGCCCACTTTCAGCCCGTTCACCCGGACCTCGTCGTCCGGTTTGAGCCCGGCGGCCTCGGTGAACTCGGCCTGGTAGGTGGCGCCGCCGATCAGCGGGATGTCCTCGACGAAGAAGGTCGCCAGCACCAGCGCGCCGATGGTGGTCAGCCCGGTCAGGCCGACCAGCAGCGGGTTGCGTTCCCGGAAGGGCTTCATCCCTTGCACCTTTCCTGGGTGAGCGGGATGCCGACCGGCGGCCCGCCCTGGGCCGGTGGCACGCCGGGCGCGGAGGCCGAGCAGAGGAAGAAGTTGAACCAGGACCCGTAGGAGCCGATCCGGCCGATGGCCTCGAACTTGGTCGGCAGCCGGTCCAGGAACTCGGTCAGCAGCTTGGGCTGTTCCATCAGGTTCCCCGACAGCGCGCCGAGTCCGGCGATATCGGCCTTGAGCGGGGCGCGCGCCTTGTTCAGCAGGTCGGCGGTGGCGCCGGACAGCTCGGACATCGAGCTGATGGCCTCGCCGATGGGTTTGCGGTCCGCGGCCAGTCCGCTGACCAGCTTCTGCATGGTGCCGATCAGCGTGGAGAGCTGGTCGCCGCGCGAGTTGACCGTGGTGAGCACGGTGTTCAGGTTGTTGATCAGGTCCCCGATCACCTTGTCCTTGGCCGCGATGGTGGAGGTGAGCGAGGCGGTGCGGGCGAGCAGGCTGTCCACGGTGCCGCCTTCGCCTTGCAGCACCTGGACGATCTCGAAGGACAGCTTGTTCACGTCCTCCGGGTTGAGTGCCTGGAACAGCGGCTTGAACCCGTTGAACAGCATGGTGAGATCCAGCGCGGGTTTGGTGCGGTCCAAGGCGATGGTGCCGTCCGGCGGCAGCGTGGCGGTGGTCCCGTTGCCCTGGTCCAGGGCCAGATAGCGTTGGCCCACCAGGTTCCGGTAGCGGATGGCGGCGGTGGCCGAGGCGAAGATCCGCCGCCTGCCCTCGACGGAGAACTGCACCTCGACCACCCCCCGGCCGGCCAGTCGCAGTCCCTCGACCTTGCCGACCCGGACTCCGGACATGCGCACGTCGTCGCCCTCGTTGAGCGAGGTGACATCGCTGAACCGCGCGGTGTAGAAGCTCGCGCCGACCGCGGTGGTGTTGGAGATGGTGACCGCGAGCAGGGCGGTCACCAGCACGGTGAGCACGGCGAAGACGCTGAACTTGAGCAGTGGCGCGGTGAGTCCCCTCACTGGAGGGTCACCTCCGTTCCCCGGTAGATCGCGCCGAGCAGCACGCCGCTCCAGGAGGGCACCTGATCGGCGGCGCGGCCGAGCGCGGGGGCGAGCAGCTGGGCCAGGAACTGGCTTTCCTGCGGCGAGTTGGCCAGGCCGAGGTCGGCGGTGTCGCCGGTGACCGGCAGCGCGACCGTTGTGCCGCCGGTGGGCGGGGTGCCGAAGGGGTAGCAGCGCGGTCCGCCGCGGTCCCGGTAGACCGGATCGTCCTTGCCCGCCTTGTATTCCCCGCGCGCGGACACCGGGTGCAGGTTCACCTTCAGGCCCGGCCGGTCGGTGCCCGCGCCGAAGGCCGCGTTCATGATCGGCTTGAACCGGGTGAGCGTGTCGGCCAGGCACGGCCAGGCTGGCGAGTACTTGGCCATGGTCTCCAGGGTGGCGCGGCTGGCGTCGGACAGGCGGATCACGTTGTCCTTGTTGGCCCGCAGGAATCCGCCGAGGTCGTTGGCGGTGGCGCCGAGGCTGCGGTAGAGCAGTTTCAGGTTCTCCCGCTGTTCGACGAAGGTCCTGGTGGTGACGGTGAGGTCGGTCAGCGCGTCCAGTGCGTCCGGGATCGCGGTGCGGTAGGTGTCGGCCACCTTGACCAGCTCGCGCATGCCCTCGGTGAGCGCGGGCACCTCGGGGTTGATCTCGCGCAGGTAGTGGTCCAGCCGCACCAGGTTCTGGCCCAGTGCCTTGCCCCGGTTGGCCAGTGCCGCCGACATCGCGCCGAGGGTGACCGAGAGCTTGTGCGGCTGCACCGCTTCCAGCATCGGCATCAGGTTGGCCAGCAGGCGTTCCAGTTCGACCGCGGTGGCCGAGCGGTCCTGCTCGATGACATCGCCCTCGCCGATGGTCTGTCCGTTGGACTCGGCCGGTAACACCAGCGCGACGTAGCGTTCGCCGAAGAGGGTCTTGGGCAGCAGCCGGGCGGAGACGTTGCTGGGGATCAGTTCCAGCTTGTCCGGCTGCATGGCCAGTTCCAGCTCGGCCCCGGATCCGCTGCTGGAGATGCGTTTCACCGAGCCGACCACGAGCCCGCGCACCTTGACGTCGGACTCGGTCATCAGCTGGTTGCCGATGTTGTCGGTGCGCAGCAGCACCGGGACCGCGGAGCTGAGGTCGCCGCGGTAGACCGCGACGGTCAGCCCGAGCAGCAGCGAGATGATCACCAGGAACAGCAGGCCGAGCAGGCGGCCGCGGAGGACGTGCGGATTGGACGGCATGGGGCGGCCTTCACTCGTATCCGACGAAGGTGAGGTTCAGGTTCAAGGTGTTGCCCGGCCCGGAGATCAGGCCGGTGAGCAGCGAGTCCAGCGGCTCGGTGACGCCGCAGTTCGCGTAGGGCGGGATGGTGTAGGTGGCGGTCATCGGCGTGGGCCGGGTGGGCAGGAACGGCGGCGGCGGGGTGGCCGAGATCAGGTTGATCACCGCTGGTTCCACCGTCTTGCAGTTCGGCCCGACATCCAGGGGCACGCCGCCGACCTTGACGTTCTTGAGCTTGAGGAACATCTTCGAGGTCGCCTTGACCTGGCCGCGTTCGATGATGCCCTCCACCTGGCCGACCGGCTCGAACTCGATCACCGAGTTGTTCGGCACGAACTTGAACAGCACGAAGTAGCCCTGGGACGGCGGCAGGGTGAGGTCGCCCTTGATCTCGCCGACCGGGAGTTTGATGATCACCTCGGTGAGCATCTCGCCGGGTCCGATGTTCAGCTCGGAGTCCAGCTTCTTGATCCGCGTCTTGCCCTCGACCTTGTACCGGATCCGCCGCGCGAACGGACCCACCTGGCCGTCGCCGGGGGTGCGCACGCCAGTGCTCGGGATGGTCGGGCCGGTGGTGGGCGAGGTGGTGCTGGTGCCGGGCACGGTGGTGCCGGTGCGGCCGGTCACCGGGAACTTCGCCAGCTCGCCGCTCTGGCCGGAGTCCTTGGCGCACTTGAGGATCAGCGGCGCGGCGGTGGCGTCGTCGGTGGAGGAGCCGACGGTCAGCGTCAGGTCGGTCGCGGCCAGGGTGAGGTCGCCGGGCTTGCTGGGCGTGATCGCCGGGGCCTTGCCGGTGGCCACCACCTTCAGCTCGCCTTTCTCCGGCACCTCGGTGGCCGCGATGGCCAGTTCGGGCGCGGTGAGCGCGCCGGTGACGCCCGCACCACTGGCGGTCAGGCCCAGGACGGCGGTGCCGACCACGGAGCTGGCGCCGCCGAGGGCGGGCCGCACCGTCTCGGGCAGGGTCGCGGTGACGGTGAGGGTGGACTGGACCGGCACGCCGACCGAACCACTGGCCGGGACCACCGCGGCGACCTCCGTGACGACCGCCTGGGCGGCCAGGTCGGGCGCGGTGCAGGTGTAGGCGATCCGGCGTCCTGGCGAGTCAGCGGCCGCGCTGCCGTCGCCGACCAGGGACACGCCGAGTGCCAGCACCAGGATCGCCGCGGCGGTGACGGCGCCCAGGCGGTGTGCCGGTCCAGTCCTGATCATCTGTTACTTCCTCGCCGCGGCGACCGGGATCTCGCCGAGCTTCTGGTCCTGACCCGGGTCTTCCTTGCAGGGCAGGTCGAAGGTGCCCAGTTCGGTGGGCGTGCCGTCGGCCTTGCGCGGGGTCAGCTTGGCGTCGAAGCCGTTGCTGACGATCGCCTCGGCCTGACCGGGGTTGTCCACCGTGGTCGGCGGCACGTCCCCGGAGGCGGGCACGGTCAGGTCGCCGGTGTCCGGGATCGGGGTCGAGGGCACGGTCATGCCGTTGATGTCGACCGTCTTGCGCACCCCGGCCGCGTCCTTGACGTCGAAGTGCGCCACCGCCGAACCGTCCAGGCTCTTCGCCTCGAACAGGTCGAAGGCCTCCACGATCCGCTCCGGCACCAGCACGCTGACCTTGAAGTCGGTGGCCTGGGCCGGCTGGCCGACCACGGCCGAGTCCGGCAGGTTCACCGAGATGGTCACCAGCAGCTGGTCGGGGCCGATCAGCGGGAACTCGCACGTGTAGGTCAGGGTCTTGGTGACCGGCGCGGCCTGGGCCACCCCGGTGCCGACAACGGCCAGGGCGAGTCCGGCCAGCACTGCTGTTGTTCGAGTCAGGATCTTGGTCAAGTGGCGGGTAGCCATGTGAACTTCTCCCTTGGTCAGCGAGCGTCATTGTTCGCCGAATTCACTCGAACGACTCGTTGACAGAAAAATCCGGGGCAGGTGGAGTCGCCGAAAGAAACCCGGAAGGCAGGGGACTGTACAGCAGGTGACCTGCACGAACGGCCTCCTACTAGCCGGTAGGTTACTGTCGCGTGTCATAGCTAGGCAAGAACCAGGTGGAGAAAAATCCCCCAAGAGGCCAACATTCGGCCGGTTTTGTCACCAGACTGACAATCGGTTCGGCCGAACGTGCTCACCAGGGCACGGATTTCCGGGCCCCAGTTGTCAGCGCATCAAAATAATGACCCGATGGGGTGATATGGGCGCACCCATTCCCCGGCATAGGCGTTTGCGATACCGCCGAATTCCGGCTGCGACTAGCCCGAACGTCCGGCCTGCGCCGCCGACAACGGCCGCGCGACCGACTCGAGGGACTTGCCGGCGGCCTCCACGCCGAGCACCAGCTCGGCCACCCCGCCGAGCATCATCACCGCCGCGCCCAGGTAGTAGCCCAGCGCCACGTTGCCCGGACTCCCGGTCTCCACCATGGCGCCGAACAGGGACGGGCCGATGATGCCGCCGAGCCCGGTGCCCACCGAGTAGAACAGCGCGATCGCCATCGCCCTGATCTCCATCGGGAAGATCTCCGAGACCGTGAGGTAGGCCGCGCTGGCCCCGGCCGAGGCGAAGAAGAACACCGCGGACCAGGCCAGGGTCAGCCCGGTGGCCGAGAGCACGCCGTTGGCGAACAACACGGCGGTGCCCACCAGCAGCAGGCCGGAGCCGAGGTAGCAGACCGAGATCATGATGCGCCTGCCGACGGTGTCGAACAGCGGCCCGAGCAGCAACGGCCCGATCAGGCTGCCCAGCGCCAGCGGCACCAGGTAGCCACCGGCCAGCGCGCCGGGGATGTCGAAGAACCGGCCGAGCACCAGCGCCTGGGTGAAGTAGACCGCGTTGTACAGGAACGCCTGGCCGATGAAGAGCGCGAGACCGAGCAGCGTGCGCCGTGGATAGGTGCGCACCATGGTGGTGGCGATCTCGCCGAACCCGGTGCGCTTGCGCTGCTTGACCCGGATCGTCTCGGTGACCGGCCGGAGTTCCTTCCCGGTGTCCCGCTCGATCCGCTGCTCGATCTCGCCGACCAGTCGCTCCGCTTCCTGCTCCCGGCCGTGGATGAACAGCCAGCGCGGGCTTTCCGGCACGGTGCGGCGGACCAGCAGGATCGCCACGCCGAGGATCGCGCCGAGCCCGAAGGCGATCCGCCAGCCCACGTCGGCGGCGAAGTAGTCCGGGTCCAGCAGCACCAGGCTCAGCCCGGCGCCGACCGCGGCCCCCGCCCAGTAGGAGCCGTTGACCGCCAGGTCCACCCGGCCGCGCAGCCGGGCAGGCACCAGCTCGTCGATGGCCGAGTTGATCGCCGCGTACTCCCCGCCGATGCCCGCGCCGGTGAGAAAACGCATCAGGAAGAACCACCAGGAGCCGAAGGAGAACGCGGTCAGCACGGTGGCGACCAGGTAGAGCACCAGGGTGAGCAGGAACAGCTTCTTCCGGCCGAACCGGTCGGTGAGGTAGCCGAAGACCAGCGAGCCGAGCACCGCGCCGGCCACGTAGCAGGAGGCGGCGAACCCGACCTCGAAGTCGGTCAGCCCGAGCCCGCTGCCCGGTTCGGTGAGCCGCTCGGCCAGCGCGCCCACGATGGTGACCTCCAGCCCGTCCAGGATCCACACCGTGCCCAGCCCGAGCAGCACCACCCAGTGCCAGCGGGCCCACGGCAGCCGGTCCAGCCTGGCGGGCACCGCCGTCTCCACCTCGCCCGCCGCCGGGGGCCCGCCGCGGCGCGGGGCCTGTTCGTCACCGACACGCATGCCAGCCGGAGTACCCGGCCGATCACCGGCTACTCCCCGGCGCGACACATCGACCCCGGTAGCTGCACTGGTCAGCCCGGTAGGGCACGATCGGGGGCACCATGACGCTCACCGAACACCTGCCGGACGGCCAGGACCCCGACGCCCTCTTCGACGCCTTCAGCACCTGGGCCGCGGGCCAGGGCATCGAGTTGTACCCGGCGCAGCAGGAAGCGCTGATCGAGATCGTCTCCGGCGCCAACGTGATCCTGTCCACCCCGACCGGCTCTGGCAAGAGCCTGGTCGCCGCGGGCGCGCATTTCGCCGCCCTGGCGAACAAGCAGCGCACCTTCTACACCGCGCCGATCAAGGCCCTGGTGTCGGAGAAGTTCTTCGCGCTGATCGAGATGTTCGGCCCGGAGAACGTCGGCATGATGACCGGCGACTCCAGCGTGAACGGGGACGCGCCGATCATCTGCTGCACCGCGGAGATCCTGGCCAACATCGCGCTGCGGGACGGCGCGGACGCCGAGGTCGGCCAGGTCGTCATGGACGAGTTCCACTTCTATTCCGAGCCCGACCGCGGCTGGGCCTGGCAGGTCCCGCTGATCGAACTGCCCAAGGCGCAGTTCCTGCTGATGTCGGCGACCCTGGGCGATGTCAGCCGGTTCGAGACCGACCTGACCCGGCGCACCGGCCGCCCCACCACCGTGGTCAGCTCGGTCGAACGCCCGGTGCCGCTGTTCCACTCCTACGTGACCACGCCGCTGCAGGAGACCATCGAGGAACTGCTCTACACCCAGCAGGCCCCGATCTACGTGGTGCACTTCAGCCAGGCCGCGGCGCTGGAACGGGCCCAGGCGCTGATGAGCATCAACGTCTCCAGCCGGGCGGACAAGGACGCGATCGCCGCGCAGATCGGCAACTTCCGGTTCACCGCCGGGTTCGGCAAGACGCTGTCCCGGCTGGTCCGGCACGGCATCGGCGTGCACCACGCCGGCATGCTGCCCAAGTACCGGCGCCTGGTCGAACAGCTCGCCCAGGCCGGCCTGCTCAAACTGATCTGCGGCACCGACACCCTGGGCGTTGGCATCAACGTGCCGATCCGGACCGTGGTGTTCACCGCGCTGAGCAAGTACGACGGGGTGCGCACCCGGATCCTCAAGGCGCGCGAGTTCCACCAGATCGCCGGGCGGGCAGGCCGGGCCGGGTACGACACGGTCGGCAACGTGGTGGTCGAGGCGCCCGATCACGTGGTGGAGAACGAACGCGCGCTGGCCAAGGCCGGGGACGATCCGAAGAAGCGGCGCAAGGTCGTGCGCAAGAAGCCCCCGGAAGGCTTCGTCTCCTGGGGCGAGCCGACCTTCCAGCGCCTGGTCGAGGCCGAGCCCGAACCGCTGACCTCCAGCTTCCAGGTCAGCCACGCCATGCTGCTCAACGTGATCAACCGCCCCGGCGACGCCTTCGCCGGCATGCGGCACCTGCTGGAGGACAACCACGAGGAACGCCCGGCCCAGCTCAAACTCATCCGCAAGGCCATCGCGATCTACCGCGCGCTGCTGGCCGCCGGTGTGGTGGAGAAGCTGGACACCCCGGATGAGGAGGGCCGCACCGTCCGGCTCACCGTCGACCTCCAGTTCGACTTCGCGCTCAACCAGCCGTTGTCCCCCTTGGCGCTGGCCACCATCGAGCTGCTGGACCGGGAATCCCCCACCTACGCGCTCGACGTGGTCTCCATCATCGAGTCCACAGTGGACAATCCGCGTCCAGTCCTGTCCCAGCAACAGTTCCGCGCCCGCGGCGAGGCCGTCAACAAGATGAAGGCCGAGGGCATGGAGTACGAGGCGCGGATGGAAGCCCTGGAGGAGATGACCTGGCCCAAGCCCCTGCAGGACATCCTGGAGGCCGCGTACAACATGTACCGGCGCGGCCACCCCTGGGTCGCCGACCACGAGCTGTCGCCGAAGTCGGTCGTGCGCGACATGTACGAGCGCGCCATGACCTTCGTGGACTACGTCGCCTTCTACCAGCTCGCCCGCTCCGAGGGCCTGGTCCTGCGCTACCTGGCCGATGTGTACAAGGCGCTGCGCCAGACCGTGCCCGACGACGCCAAGACCGAGGAACTCACCGACCTGATCGAATGGCTGGGCGAACTCGTCCGCCAGGTCGACAGCAGCCTGCTGGACGAGTGGGAACAACTCCGCAACCCCACCGACGAGGACTCCCCCGACCAGCCCATCGCGGACCTCGGCCCACCCCCGGTCACCGCGAACCCCAGGGCCTTCCGGGTACTGGTGCGCAACGAACTGTTCCGCCGAGTGGAACTGGCGGCGCGGCGGGACTACTACACCCTCGGCGAGATCGACGCGCACGCCGGCTGGGACGCGGACCGCTGGCAGGACGCCCTGGAACCGTACTTCGAGGAGTACGCGGAGATCGGCGCCGGACCGAACGCCCGCGGGCCCGCGTTGCTGATGATCAACCAGGACGAGTACCCGGGGCAGTGGGTGGTGCGGCAGATCTTCGACGATCCGGCCGGGGACCACGACTGGGCGATCACGGCTGAGGTGGATCTGGCCGGGTCGGATGAGACGGGGACCGCGGTGGTGCACGTGACCGAGGTGGGCCCGGCCTGAGCGGGATGCCGCACTGGCCTCGTCTCTGCCGGCGAGTTGGGCCAACTGGTACGCCGGTTTTGCCCAAGCGGGTGTACCAGTTGGCCCAAGTGGTACGAGAGAGCTGACGCTGTCGCGCAAGTCACCGTGGACACTCCGTCCAGGCGTTGTACATTTTGTCCATGACTGACGAGCACCCCTACTCGACCGCGTTCCGCAGTGGCGACCTGGTCGCCGTGTCCGGACGACTCGGCGTCAGCGAGCCCGGGGTGCTGGTGCCCGGCGGGTTCGCGGCCGAATGCGCGCAGGCGTTCGCGAACCTGGACGAAGCCCTGGCTTCAGTAGGGGCGACCCGCGCGGATGTGGTGCAGGTGACCGCGTACCTGACCGACATCGGCGACCGGAGTCTGCTCAACGCCGCCTTCGCCGGGTTCTTCGGTGAGCCGCGACCGGCGCGGACCTGTGTCGGGGTGGCGTCGTTGCCCTACGACGCTTGCGTGGAGATCGACGCGCTGGCCCGGGTCCAGGGATGACCAGCGAACGGGACGCGATTCTGGCCGCGCTGGAACCAGTCGTGGACGGGATCGTGGCGACGTTCGGGGACTGCTGTGAGGTGGTGGTGCACGACTTCCGGCAGCCCGAGAACTCGGTGGTGGCCATCGCGGGCAGTGTGACGGGGCGCAGTGTCGGCGGGGCGATGAGTGAGATCGGGATGGGGTTGCTCGCGCGGGGTGACGCGGCCGAGGACCAGCTCAACTACATCACCAGAACCGCGGCCGGGAAGATGGTCAAGTCGTCCACGATGTTGTTGCGGGACAGCCAGAATCTCGTGTTCGGCGCGTTGTGCGTGAACCTGGACCTCAGCGGGCTGACCCAGGTCCAGCAGTTGCTGGGCGGGCTGGCGGGGGTGGCGGCGCCGGCGGCCACGACCACGTTCGGGGACGACATCGACCTGGTGATTGACTCCATTGTGGACAGTCGGCAGCTGGACCATGGACGGTCCTGGGCCGAGTTGAGCCGGGAGGAACGGCTCGCGTTGTTCCGGGATCTGGAGCAGCGCGGGGTGTTCGCGGTGCGGCGGGCGGTGCCGCGCGTGGCTGCCCGGCTGGGGATTTCGCGGGCTTCGGCCTACGCCTATCTTGCCGAGACCAAGGAGAACGCATGAGCACGCTGCCGGTTTCCCTCGCCGATGTCCGGGAGGCCGCCGCGCGGCTGGCGGGGGTGGCGCATCGGACGCCGGTGCTGCGCTCGCGTCAGCTGGACCAGCTGGTCGGCGCCGAGGTGCATCTGAAGTGTGAGAACTTCCAGCGGATCGGGGCGTTCAAGTTCCGGGGCGCCTACAACGCGGTGTCGCGGTTGTCCGAAGCCCAGTTGCGCAAGGGGATCGCGGCCTACTCCTCCGGCAACCACGCCCAGGCGGTCGCCTTGGCCGCGCGAGAATTCGGCAGCACCGCGGTGATCCTGGTGCCCGCGGACACGCCACAGTCCAAAAAGGACGCCACCGCGGGCTACGGCGCGGAACTGGTGACCTACGACCGGTTCACCGGGGACCGGGTGGCCATCGGCAACAAGCTCGCCGCGGATCGCGGGCTGACGTTGATCCCGCCGTACGAGCACCCGCACGTGATCGCCGGACAGGGCACGGCCGCGCTGGAACTCCTGGAGGAGGTCGCGGAGCTGGACACGGTGCTCACGCCGATCGGCGGCGGTGGGTTGATCGCGGGCAGCGCGACCGCGGCCAAGGGGATCTCGCCAGGGATCCGGGTGGTGGGCGTGGAACCCGCGGCCGGGGACGACACCCGGCGGTCGTTGCTGGCCGGGGAACGGGTGCGGATCCCGGTGCCGAGGACCATCGCGGACGGGCAGGCGGCGGAGATCCCCGGTGAGCTGACCTTCTCCATCAACCGGCACCTGGTGGATGAGGTGGTGCTGGTCAGTGATGACGAGATCCGGGCGGCGATGCGGTTCGCGTTCGAGCGGTTGAAGATCGTGCTGGAGCCGAGTGGGGCCACCCCGCTTGCCGCGTTGATGACCGGGAAACTGGCTGGGGCGCAACGGGTTGGCGCGATCCTCTCCGGCGGGAACATCGATCCGGAACGGTTCGCCAGCCTGCTCTAGGCAAGTCCATACCTCACCGGCGTGTTGGCCGTTGTCGTACCCAGTCTTGGCCGAACTGGTACCACTTGGCCCAACTGGTACGCCCACTTGGGCCAACCCGGCGTACCAGTTGGGCCAACTCGCCGTCCGGAACGGCCAACTCGCCGTCCACAACGGCCAACAGTGAGGATGGGGTTGCATCCGTGAGGATGTACCCGGTGGTCCCTGGCCCTGGTCTGACCCTTCGGCCAACCGGTCTCGTGCCTTTGTCGTGATCTGTCGTCCAGTGCCGGGGACCATC